>JBIHZT010000516.1:0-3292 GCA_044240265.1 Luteolibacter sp.
GGATGGGAGACTTGTAGGTGGGATCGGTGAATTCCCACTCGGCCTCCTTGGCATCGTAGATTTTCAGGAAAAGCATCCACGCGAGCTGCTCGATGCGCTGGTCGTCGCCGCCGACGCCCTCGTCTTTGCGCATTTCATTCTGGATGGACTTGATGGTGGCGGTGAGTGACATGGATTAGAGAAGAGGAATTGAACCGCAGATGGACGCAGATGAACGCGGATGAAGAGAATGGGTCATGGATCAGGCGGCGAAGTAGAGGAAGGCTTCGAGTTCGCGGATGGCTTGTTTGTAGCCGTCGGGACCGCCGAACAATCGGGCAATTTCCAGCGGCTTGCCGATTTCGTTGAAGAGCTTCTGATGGAGGACGGCGGGGTCTTCAATGTCGAACTGACCGGCATCGGCATAGCGATCCAGCAGGGCATGGAGCACGGCGCGGGCTTCCTCGCTGTGTTTGCTGAAAAAGCCGTTATTCAGGACTTTGGCGGCGCGCTGTTTGCGCGTGAGCGGCGGCTGGCCGTAGGCGACATGGCAGATGAGATCGAAGGCATCGAGCTCCGGGTTCACGTCCTGGCCGAGGATGTCGAAGGCGAGGCCTTGAGATTCCATTTCATCGAGGATGGCGCGCTTGCGGTCGGCGGAGTTCCAGGACCGGAGGAACTCATCGAGCGAGGCGTATTCCTTGAGGATGGTCTTGCGGGAGTAGTCGCGCAGGGACTCAGTGACGAGCTTGCCGTGCTCGTCCATGTATTCCACGCGTTCCAGCAGGATGGTGACCGCCACGCCGTCGATGCGGATTTTCCTGCGAGGCTCGGGGCCGGGTGGGTCGGTTCCGAGCGGGCCGGGAGGCTGGACAAGGATTTCCTGAGGATCCCCTTCCCCATCCAGGTCGGGAGTATCTTCGCCGACCATTCCCTCGTCAGGGTCCGGTGGTGCGATGGGACCGTTTGGCTCCGGCAGATAGATCTGGACCGGATCGCCGTCGAAGTCGGGATCGGCGAAGTGATTGGTGGCCTGGCGGAAATCGATCAGGGTGAAGTAGAATTTCTCCGTGTCCTTGTGGATGCGGGTGCCGCGGCCGATGATCTGCTTGAACTCGGTCATGGAGCCGACTTCGCGGTCGATGACGATCAGGCGGCAGGTCTGGGCATCGACGCCGGTGGAGAGCAGTCGGGACGTGGTGACGATGACCGGATAGGGGCTCTCGGGATCGATGAAGTTGTCGAGCTGGTCTACACCGGCCTTGTCGTTGCCGGTGATGCGCATGATGTAGCGCGAATCCTTTTGGACGTGCGCCTGATTCTCGTTGATCAACGCCTGCCGCATGCGGAGGGCGTGCTCGGTGTCCACGCAGAAGACCATGGTTTTCTGGTAGGGATCACCGGTCTCCCGCAGATAACGGGTGATGGTCTTGGCCACGAGTTTGGTGCGCTCGTCGATGATGATGTTCCGGTCGAAGTCCTTTTGGTTATAAATCCGGTCCTCGACTTCGTCGCCATCCACGTCGGTTTTCCCCGGCTCGGGCCGGTAGCCTTCCACGTCTTTGTCGATGTGGACTTTCACCACTTTATAAGGGGCGAGGAAACCGTCGGAGATCCCCTGCTTCAGCGAGTAGGTGTAGAGCGGATCGCCGAAGTATTGGATATTGGAAACGTATTCGGTTTCCTTCGGCGTGGCGGTGAGGCCGACCTGGGTGGCGGAGGAAAAATGTTCGAGGATTTCCCGCCAGGCGGAATCCTCCGCCGCGCTGCCGCGGTGGCACTCGTCGATGATGATGAGATCGAAGAAGTCCTTTGAGAGCTCCTTGTAGATCTTCTGCTTTTCCTCGGGACCGGTGATGGCCTGGTAGAGACCGAGATAGATTTCGTAAGCGGTCTCGATGCGGCGGGATTTGCCCTTGATGGCGGTGATGATCTTGGACTCGGTGCCGTCGTCGCGCTGGATGGTTTTGGACTTGGCGCTGAGCTTGGCCATCGCCGAGCCGAAAGGGCGGAAGTCGTTGACCATCGTTTGGTCGATGAGAACGTTGCGGTCGGCAAGGAAGAGGATGCGCTTTTTGGTTCCTGATTTCCACAAGCGCCAGATGATTTGAAAGGCGGTGTAGGTTTTGCCGGTGCCGGTAGCCATCACCAGCAGGATGCGGTCCTGACCGCGGGCGATGGCCTCGATGGTCCGGTCGATGGCGATGCGCTGGTAGTAACGGGGCTCCTTGCCGGAACCGTCGTCGTGATAGGGAGTGTCGATGATGGCTTCTTGAGCCGGGGTGAGGCCTTTCCACTCGTCGTATTTCGCCTGGCGCAACTCGGGCGAGGGAAACTGATCCATCGACAGCTCGGACTCGACGGCTGGAAAAGTCCCGGTGCGGTCATGGAAGGCGAAGGCGTCGCCGTTTGAGGAGAATACAAACGGGATGTCGAGAGCTTCCGCATAACCGAGTGCCTGCTGCATCCCGCCTGCGACTTCGTGTTTGTTGTCTTTGGCCTCAACGAGGGCGACAGGTGTTTTGCCGCTGGCGTAGAGAAGATAGTCAACTTTCTTCCCCTTCCCTCGCGCGACCAGCTTCCCCCGGACAATGATGCGGCCAGCGGTGAAAAAATATTCCTCCCGCATCTGCTTAACCTTGTCCCAGCCGGCCGCTTCAATCGCGGGTGTGATGAACTTGGTGCGGATGTCCGCCTCGGTGAGGGTTTTCTTATTCATGCGGCGAGGCTGGTGAGGGGAGGCCTCCGCGATGGCGGGCGCCGGTGACTATGAAATCGACGAGTTTGCCGATTTGCGGGATATTGAACTCAATCCGTTTGGAAAGGATGTCCGCCTGGAATTGGTTTTTGTTGGCGAGGTAGACGATCATCCGGGCTGCCGGATGATAGATAAACGGATGCGCTTGTCCAGCAGGTCCATGCATGAGATTCCGCAGGAACGGGAGGGCGGAGATCCACGCGGCGTTTCAAGGCGCGACGGTCGCAGATGAGCCGCGTGTAGCGGCGCTCTGTGAGCGTCGATGCCGGGGGGCCGCTTAAAGCATTTTCATTGGCTTTTCCAAGGCATCCCGGCCTCGGGGCCAGTTTGCGACGGTCGCAGACCGACGCTACAGGGATGGGAGGCGATTTTCCCGCCGTCACGGGCGTGTTTCCTCGCGCACGGGTGCCCGTTCCGCATGTAACGAGTGCCCGGACATCGCGCACAAGCACCCGTTCATCGCGTAACGGGGTGTCTGACATCGCGCACGGGCGGTGAAAACACGGGCCCGCGGCGGCGGGATCGAGTTTTTCGCGCCCGTAACGCCCGTCATGG
>JBIHZT010000517.1:0-3278 GCA_044240265.1 Luteolibacter sp.
ACAACGGCATGATCCAGGAGCACGTGGACATGATCCGCAGCGCCCTCGCCGGCAAGCCGCTCAATGATGCGAAGAGCATCGCCGAATCCACAATGGTCGCCATCATGGGCCGGATCTCCGCCTACACCGGCGAGCTGGTGCGTTGGAGCGATCTGATGAGCAACCAGCAGTCGCCACTCTACAATTTCGCCTGCACCCCTTCCGCCATCGATTTCGAAAAGGGAGAAATCACTCTTCCCGCGGAAGTTCCACCGGTACCGGGGCAAGCGTGAGCCGCGGGCAACAATTGGGACTTCGATAAAGATTCCCGTTGATTCCGCCCCCCATCGCCCGTGAGAGTCGTGCCGCCATGCTCGATATCCGCGTCATCCGCGACAACCCCGCCGCCGTCCAAGATCGCCTCAAAGCCCGGGGCGGGGATCATTGGAAACTCGTCCACGAGGTGCTCGCCTGCGACGAGTCCCGCCGTGCTCTGGAAACCGCCAAACAGCAGCTTCAGAACTCACGGAAGACCATCTCCAAGCAAATCGGCATGCTCAAGGCCAAGGGCGAGGACACCTCCCCCATCGAGTCCGAGGTCCGCTCCATCAACGAGCAGATCGCCGCCCTCGACGTGAAGGCGGATGACGCCGCCGCCGAGCAGAACGATTTACTGCTCAACATCCCGAATCTCACCCATGAAGCTTGCCCCGTCGGCAGCGATGAAACCGCCAACCCGGTCGTCCGCGAATGGGGTGCCAAGCCAGACCTCGCCGAGCCGAAAGACCACGTCGAGCTCGCCCTCAAGCACGGCCTGATCAACTGGGACGACGGCATCCGCACCGCCGGCTCCGGCTTTGTCGTCTATCGGGGAAAAGGCGCGAAACTCGAACGCGCGCTCATCAATTTCCTGTTAGATACCCAGACCGCCAACGGCTACGAGGAGGTCAACGTCCCGCACCTCGTCAAACGCGAGTGCATGGAAGGCACCGGGCAGCTGCCGAAATTCGAGGACGACATGTATGGCACCGACGCCGATGAAGCCGGCATCAACAGCCTCTTCCTCGCCCCCACCGCCGAGGTCCCCGTCACCAATCTCTATCGGGACACGTTACTCGCGGAAGCCGACCTGCCGATCAAAATGGTCGCCTACACCCCGTGTTTCCGCCGCGAGGCCGGATCCGCCGGGCGCGACAACAAGGGCATCATCCGCATGCACCAGTTCGACAAGGTCGAGCTCGTGCAGATCGTCCACCCGGATCACGGCTTCGAAGTGCTTGAGCAACTCACCGCCCACGCCGAGTCCATCCTGCAGAAACTCGGCCTGCACTACCGCACCATCGAGCTCTGCACCGGCGACATCGGATTCTCCTCCGCAAAAACCTACGACATCGAAGTCTGGGCGCCCGGCCACGGCAAATACCTCGAAGTTTCCAGCTGCTCCTGCTTCGGCGACTATCAGGCCCGCCGCATGAGGCTCCGCTTCAAGGACGGCGAAGGTAAAAACCGCTTTCCCTTCACCCTCAACGGCTCCGGCACCGCCCTGCCCCGCCTCTACGTCGCCCTGCTGGAACAATACCAACTGCCCGACGGCTCCATCCGCATCCCGGACGCCCTCGTCCCCTACTTCGGCACCACCGAAATCCGGTAACCCCCGCCTTCGGCCCCGTTTCGTCACTCCCCCAAACGAGTGAGGACAAATCGCGCCAAGCGCCCAACTTTGCGCAAAACCCAATACATTATGCGCATACTTATTTGCAAGAGGGCGATTCTGCCGCTATTATTACCATTGTGATAGTCGCAAAGGGGGGGTGTCATCCGAAGCATCTCCCCTACCCGGCTCGCATCGACCACGCATCTCATGCGTCATCCTCCGGTCGTTACAACAACCAAAACCATTCCACCATGAAACCCCATCCATCCACCTGTCACCCGCTCACCCGGAAGCCCGCGCGTCCGGTATCCGTCTCCGCGTTGAAAAACTCCGGATTCACCCTCGTCGAGCTGCTCGTCGTCATCCTCATCATTGTCGTCCTCGCCGCAATCACCTTCTCAGTCACTCAAAACATCCGCAGATCCGCCACCAAGGTCGCGGACATGCAGAACCTACGCAGCCTCGCCTCCGCCGCCATGGCTGCCGGTAGCGACAACGCGGGCAGACTGCCGGCTATTCACGCGGGCACGGACAAAGGAAACAGCGCTAACCCCGCCCCATATTGGCTTGCAGGAAGAAACACGCTGGAGAGTTACGGCATTTACAAGGAAGCCTGCTACATCCCAAGAAAGGGCGTTCCAGGCGGTAAGGACGCGCCACCCGCCAAGGATTACGAATGGTGGTATAGGGACCCATCAGGCAACGATTCCACACCCGTCCACTACGTTTATTTCGCCAATGACACTCCCCAAGGGAAGAACCCATGGTTCATGCAAGGCACGTTGGTCAAACCCACCAAGGCGGAATATCGTGGCGCGACTCCCTACGAAACCATCATTCAGGATCAGACCAAGGCGTTCGCAAAGGGCTTTACTGACGATGCTTGGTACCCGGTGCTTTGGTCCAGCCTGATCAGCGAATACCCTGGGCGGCCCATCGTCGCGCCTTTGGTGGGGAATAACAACAAGCCACTCGGAGTCAACGTCATGTATCTCGACGGCCACGCGGAGTGGGTGCCAATGAACAAGGGAAAGCTCCGCTACACGTCGAGCAGTGGGGCTAAGATTTACTGGTGATCCAAGTCGCCCTATTTCTGCAATTTAAAACCCATCTTCCAAACTCGGCACTCTTCCAACAGGCCCGTTTGCGCGATCAATTTCGTTCGCGTCGATTCGCGGTTGAGAACCCCTGGCTTGATCTCCCTGTAGTCATCCCATGGACCGCGCCTCCCTCCCGTCATTTCCCGCCTCGACGTTTGGAGCTACTTACCCACTGCCAACTCCCCCATACGAGGGATAAAAAAATCCCCCACCTCAGACCTCGACAAGTCGCGAGTCGCTGGCATGTTCAAGGATAATCCCGTCCGAAAAACCCATTTCGTCGGAATCCGGGGCAGCAACCACGCACCCCGGAAACCCATCCGACTCATCCACATCCCTCTCATTCCGTTCGAAAATCAATCCTAGCGATCTCCGCTCCACTCGTCACAGTTCCCGCTAAATCCAAAATCCCCGATAAATCCAAAACACCATGAAACCATCCCATTGAGATGAGCTAGATTTTTGGACCACCTACCTCCACAATCAGCCCGGATGAATCCCAAACCACGTCAACGCTACACCGCCGAGTTCAAAGCCCAGGCCGT
>JBIHZT010000518.1:0-3271 GCA_044240265.1 Luteolibacter sp.
AGGTTCAAGGTCGGCGAGGATTTGCGCGAACGAACCGTGGAATGCGGCGGATGCGAGCACCGATTCCGGATCAATGACGAGGTGATCGTGCGCGGCCGGAAATTTTACCCAAGCGAACGGAAAAGCGAGGGACTGAACCGGTTCCACCGGATTCCGTTGCCGGGAGGCGAGTCCTTGATCGGCATGCAGCCCGTCCGCTACAGCAACATGCCGGATCCTGCGGTTTTGGAACCGGCGTCCCCACAGCGGGTGATCGCGGGCATCATCGGAGTGGCGGGAATGGCGCTGATGGCGCTGTTTCTCATGTTCGGAACCAGCCGTGGAGGAACCTTGGACGGGATGACGCTGATGAACCGTTTTGTGATGGCGGGGTTCGTGGGATTACTCGGACTGCTGATGCTCGTTTACGCGAATCCACGGGCACGACTGAAAGCGCTGGCCGCAGGCGTGCTGTTGGGCGGGAGCCTGATGTCGGTGCCGTATTTCTTCCAGGCCGGCTCGGTCCCGCTACCGAACCGGGTGGAAACCAAGCCACGCGACATCATGGCTCCGGAGAACATGGAAAACCGGGAGGAGATTATCGAGGACAGTGCCGTAACCGCCTTGCGGACCCGAATCGGCACCGGTCCTTTAGCCTCCGAAATCCAGAAGCTTGCCAAGGCAGGCAGCAGCAAGCAGGCGCTGGGAATCTGGCTGCGGAGCTTGAGCGACAGCCACCGCTTCCTCGTCCGCGACTACCTGCTGCGACTCACCGGCGCGGACGCATCTTCGCACTTCTATCCGCGGAGTGGCGGGGACTACCTGCTGGTCCTTTCCGGCGTCGAGTGCTCGTTACAGGAACTTGCCGAAACGACAAAAGCGTTAGGCATGGTGGAGAACATCTATCCGGAGATCTCGGTGGTCGAGGTCCGCGTGCGCAACGACATTTTCATCGAAGGATCGATCGAGAAACTGTCGCGGAAAGACGATCCCGCATTCTATGATTTGAACAAGCGTGAGCTGGAAAGCATTGACCTGGAGCGGGTGAAGCGCGCCGTCCAGCGTCTGGCGGAAGCCGAGCCGAAAATCTATCGGAGCGACATCAGTCGCAAGCTCATCGCGCTGCTGGGCGACGATGTTGTTGATTTCAAAGGAAACATCTGCGCCGCGCTGGCGGTTTGGTCCGAGAAGCCAGGGCCAGCCAGCGAGGCGGCGCTCAAGGTGCTGAAAAAGCTGGTTGCCGAGGGCAAGGCGGTGCAACCGGAAATTGTCGCCCTGGTGGTGAAGGAAAAGAACACCGCGGTGATTCCGATTCTTGATGAACTTTGGTTTAAGAATCCGACTCAATGGGAATCGCTCTACGCGGATCTCGGCGCAGCGGTCGAACCGGTCGTCATCCGCCGGTTTTCGGAAGCCAAGGGCACCATCCGCCACTCAGCCGTGCGCATCCTCGGCAGGGTGGGAGGAACTGACAGTCTGCCGATTCTGGCCGAAGCCGCGCCGGCGGCGGACTCCGAGTTGAGGGTGCTTCTCGATCAAGCGCAAAAATCCATCCGCGCGCGTTTGAATCGCTAGACGGGAGTCGGGTAAAACTTCTTGCGACTGACGAGGAAATCGCCTTGCCGTCAGAAGCACTTTCCACAAACTTGGCGCGCCTCTCGTTTCGCGCCAAGCTGGGATAATCCGGGGGGAGAATTCCAGCCGCGCGAGGCGGGGGGCACTGGGTCTTATCCAAGGCGGCCCTCCCGGTGCTTCATTGACCGCCTCGAAAACACTAAACCGCCTCGAATTCCGGAGAGTCGCGCAACTGGCGCTCCCAGATGAAACGCCGGAACAACACCTTCACCGCCGCGGTCAGCGGGACGGCCAGCAGCGCGCCGACAAAGCCGCCAAGCACCAGCGACCAGAACAACATCGAGAAAATCACGGTCAACGGATGCAGGCCGACGGAGTCGCCGACGATCTTGGGAGCCGTGACCAGCGAGTTGATCTGTTGGACGATCACGAAGATCCCGACCACGCATCCGACGTAGGCCCACGGCCCCATGCCGAAGGGCGCGGTGCCCTGGGCGTGAAGATAGGCGATAATGCAGGCGGGAATCAGGCAGAGGATGTTACCGATGTAGGGGATGACGCCGAGGATGGCCATGAAGACTCCTATCAGAAGCCCGTAGGGTAGCCCGAAGATGGTCAGGGCGAGACCTACCAGAATCCCGTCAATGGCCGCCACCAGCACCTGGCCGCGGAAGAACGAGACCAGATAGCCGTTGATTTCCTGCAGCGTATCCACCAACGAGGTCTTGAAGCGCGACGCCTTGAGCGGTACGTAGTCGTGCCAGTGGGTGCGGATGGACGCCGAGTCCTTGAGGAAGAAAAACAGATAGACCGGCACCATGATCATGCCGAGGAAAAGGCCGAGGAAGCCCAGCACCTTGGTGGAGCCGGCCGTCAGCCAGTTCTTTCCGGTGTTGAAAATCACGTCCAGGTTTCCGATGAGCATTCTTCCGCCGCGGCTGCGGGTGAAGGAGTCGAGCGATCCGGATCCCGTTACCGGATTCCCCTGATCGTCCGTCTCGGCGAGGACCCAGCCGACGGGACCGTTTTGGTGGCGGTTGCGCAGGTCTTGGAGCGAACGGGCGAGCGCGGGCGCGAGATGCTCGGCGTCGTCGTCCGGAGCAGCTGTCGCCAGGTTTTCCGACTGGCTGGTCTTTGGCGGAGTGGAGAGAAATTCCTTCAGCGCGCCGCGGCCGCGCTGGATGCCGGGAAGAACGGCGGCGACCAACAGGGTCACCGCCAGTAGAATGGATAGAAACAGCGTGATCACCGCCCACAAGCGACTCATTCCCCGCACTTCCAGCAGCCGGACGACAGGATCCAGCACGTAGGCCACGATTCCGGCCACGATCAGCGGGACGAGCACCGGTTGGAGAAATCCGAAAACCAGACCTATCAGCCAGATCAGACCGACGAGCAGGACACCGATGACAAGAATGGAAAAACCTGTGGCGGCGTTCCAGAGGGTCTTTTGCTGAAAAGGGGTGGGATAACGCATCTTGGTTGAAGTCTCGCGCAGTCTTATGAGGACTGGCGCGCGACTTACCAATTACAAAACATCCTGCTTTTCTGACGATTCCGCCGCCTGCCGGGCGACTTTGTCCAGCACGCCGTTCACGAAGCGACGCGAGTCGGTAGTGCCGAAGCGCTTGGCGAGTTCGATCGCCTCATTGATCGCCACCTTCGTCGGTGTCGCCGCATGAAGGAGTTCGTAGGTCCCGAGCCTGAGAATGGCACG
>JBIHZT010000519.1:0-3268 GCA_044240265.1 Luteolibacter sp.
CTTTTTCCCGCCCGCCATTCCCTCGGAGGATTCATTTGTTGAATTGAAATGGGCACCCGTCGCCGAAGCCCCGACCGGAAAATTCTTCATCCTCAAGGACTGGAATCACAGCGACGGCCCGCTCCGTGACAGCATCGACGGCACACCCATCCCCGCCGAGCGACTCAAGGCCATCCGCCGCCAGATCCCGTTAGGCGATGCCACCGCGCTGGCCCGCTGGGAGGATGGCGAGCCCTTCATCACCCGCCGCATCGTCGATCACGGCACCGCCTGGTTCGTCGGCTCGCTGCCGGACTACACTTGGTCTAACTTGGGCGACGCCGATGTGCTGCTGCCCACCGTGCAGCGCGTCATCGCCGCCGGCGCGGATCGCTTCGACGCCTCCTACCTCACCACCGTCGGCAGCGAAGCCGCCCAGCCGCTCCCCGGCGAAACCCGCACCCGCATCGATGACTACGGCACCCCGGATCCCGCCAATGCCGCTTACGAAGCCGGCATCTTCCGCCTCGGCGAGCGGCTTCTAGCAGTCAACCGCCCGGCCCAGGAAGACAACCCGGAAATCATCACCCGCGAGCAGTTGGATCAAGCGCTTGACGGCACCCGCTACACCCTGCTCGACCAGGCCGGTCAAGCCAATGATCCCTCGCTCTCCCGCGACGTCTGGCGCGCCTTCCTCATCGCCGTGCTGTTTTTCCTCATCTCCGAGGCCATCCTCTGCCTGCCGAAGGCACGCGCACTTGACCTGAATTCCGCCATTCCAAGCCCGGGCGGGCGAAATCCGGGGGCGGCGTGAAGCGGAACCTCCACACCGGTTACCCTGATCCGCTCCGCATCACCGCCGATTTCCCGGGCGGAATGCGTTTTCATAAATCACAGCTTCACGTTCCGCAGGCGCAGGGCGTTGCTGATGACCGAGACGGAACTCAGACTCATCGCCGCCCCGGCGAGGATTGGGCTGAGCAGCAGACCGAAAAACGGATAGAGCAGACCCGCCGCCACCGGGATGCCGAGCGCGTTGTAGAGGAAGGCGAAAAACAGGTTCTGCCGGATGTTCCGCATGGTCGCGCGGCTGAGGCGGATGGCTTGGGCGATTCCCCGCAGGTCACCCCTCACGAGCGTGATCCCGGCACTCTGCATCGCCACGTCGGTGCCTGTGCCCATGGCGATGCCCACCTCCGCCTCACTCAGCGCGGGCGCGTCGTTGATGCCGTCCCCCGCCATGACCACGTGGTTTCCCCCCGCGCGGAGTTTGCGGATGGATTCAACCTTGCCGGCGGGTTCGATTTCCGCCTCCACCACATCGATGCCGAGCTCCCGCGCAACCGCGGCGGCGGTGCGGCGGTTGTCGCCGGTGACCATTACGAGTTTGATGCCGAGCGCGTGCAACTCGCGGATGGCCTCGGCGGTGGTGGATTTGACTGGATCGGCCACGGCGAGGATACCGGCCGCTTTGCCATCGATCGCGAGAAACATGGCGGTCTTGCCCTCTTCCTGAAGCTTCACGGCGGCGGCTTCAAACGGATCAAGTCCGGTGACCGCCTCGTTTTTGAGGAAATCCGGTTTACCGATCGTCACGACCCGTCCGGCGATGTCTCCGCCCACCCCGCCGCCGGTCACAGAACGAAACCCGGCCACCGGCGCAAGGAGGATCTCCCTGTCCCTGGCACCTTGGACGATCGCAGCGGCGAGCGGATGTTCGCTGTTCTGCTCAAGAGACGCGGCAAGCCGGAGAAACTCGTTAGGATCGATGCCGTCGGCAGGCAATACATCAACGAGCTTGGGCTTACCCTCGGTGAGCGTGCCGGTCTTATCAACGACGAGGGTAGTGGTTTTTTCCAAGCGTTCGAGCGCTTCGGCGTTTTTCACGAGCACCCCTTCCTGCGCGCCACGGCCGATGCCGACCATGATGGACATGGGCGTGGCGAGTCCGAGGGCGCACGGGCAGGCGATGATCAGCACAGCCACCGCGTTGACGATGGCGTAGGCGAGTTTCGGCTCCGGTCCGAGCCACATCCAGAAGATGAAGGTGATGACGGAGACTACTAACACCGTGGGCACGAAGATGCCAGCGACCCGGTCGGCAAGCCCCTGGATCGGCGCGCGGCTGCGCTGGGCCTCGGCCACCATTTTCACAATCTGCCCAAGTAAAGTGTCGCCACCCACCCGCTCGGCGCGCATCACGAAGCTGCCGGTGCCATTGACCGTGCCGGCAGTGACTGAGTCGCCCAGGGATTTCTCCACCGGCAGCGGCTCGCCGGTGATCATGGATTCCTCCACGCTGGAATGACCTTCCACTAACACGCCATCGACCGGCACCTTGTCGCCGGGGACCACCCGCAGCCAGTCGCCGGTTTTCACCCGGTCGAGCGGGACGACGTTGTCACCGCCCGGTGCGACCTGCCGCGCCGTTGGCGGTGCCAGGTTGAGCAGAGCCTTGATCGCGCTGCCGGTGCGGCGATGCGCGCGGAGTTCGAGCACCTGTCCCAGAATCACCAGCACGATGATCACGGCGGCAGCCTCGAAATAGACAGGAATCATTCCACCGTGGCGCATCGTGTGGGGAAACACCCCGGGCGCGAGCATCGCAACGACGCTGAACAGATAGGCGGCCCCGACGCCGATGGAAATCAAGGTGAACATATTCAGATGCCCGCTCACCAGCGAGCGCCAGCCACGGCGGAAAAACGGCCACCCCGCCCACAGCACCACCGGCGTGGTTAGAGCGAACTGGATCCAGCGCGAGGCATCGCCCACCGCCCAGGGCTGGTGGCCCAAGGCTGGAATCACATGCGCCATCGCTAGCAGAAAGACCGGCAGGGTGAGCGCGGCGGCGCACCACAAGCGCCGCGTCATATCTACCAGCTCGCCGTTTTCCTCCTCATCGGCGGCCTCCGGTTCCAGCGCCATACCGCACTTCGGGCAGTCGCCGGGATGATCCTGCCGCACCTCGGGGTGCATCGGGCAGGTGTAAATCGTCTTGGCGGTGGATTTCCATGCGGGATTCCGCTCAAGCGCCATGCCGCATTTCGGACAGTCACCAGGCTTGTCCGACTCCACGCCCGCGCACATCGGGCAGAAATATTTGGCCGCGGAGGACGGAGTGACATCCCCGTGGTCGCGCCCGCCATGACAGCAGCAGGGCTTGTTCTTTTCCGGCTCCGGCTTGGGTGGTTCACAACAACTGCTCATGACAGTGACTTTTTGAAATCGGGATTGAGCCCGGGACAACCATGCACCGGGAACTTCGAATCAACCAATTTTTTCACCA
>JBIHZT010000520.1:0-3264 GCA_044240265.1 Luteolibacter sp.
GTCGAGAAGCGTCACGGGATACAGCGAGAGGAGTTCGTCGCCGTTGCGCATGGCGTTCTGGTTGGCGGCGGCGTAGTCTTCGCAGACTTTTCCCCAGTCGCCGGACTGGTGGCGTCGGAGATAACGCATGTAGTCGGGAATCGAATCCACGACGTGCCCTGAAACCAAAAGTCTTCCCAACGGAAAGAGCGGTTCCATAAAATGAAATCCCATGTGATTTGGTGTGATTGTTGATGGGGTTCAGATCCGTGACGAGATGAAATTGGCGACGCTCTGCCGAGAATCTAAATCCATCTGCTCCATCATTTGGATCAGTTCGGCGGGAGTGGGATGGAAGGGAATCCGATCCGAAATCAGCCGTAGCACGTCCACCAGGCCCTCCGGGTTAGAGATCGTCCATTCAATGCTAAATACAGTTAGAGAGTCGATGACATCCTGATGGAAGGCCGGGTCCCGCATCAGAACTCGGTTAGGCCATGCATGACGGAACGCACACGAAAGCAACAGGGCTCGCCGGCGAAAGTCCGGCACCTGCGAATAGCGAGCGAGTGCGGCTGTAGGGTTGACGTATGCGCAGATGCGGAGTTGCGTGTCGTCGAGCTCCGGAAGATGGTGTTTTAGCAGATAAGACGCGTTCTGATAGTGGTTTAATGACTTCAGAGTGGACGGCAGCAAGCGGTTGAGGCTTCGGTTTCTATTAGGGACAAGGCGGCGGATGCAAAATCGGCGGAGATCATCACCAAGATTCCCGTGGTCCTCCAGAGCCTTCCGTGGGTCCATGATTGCCAAACGCCACAGCTTGCGCGTCAACCAGCGCGCCGGTGCGATGCTGGCAAACAAATCCGGTGCCTCCATGCGCCAAAGGCGGAGGGTTGCGTCAGCGTGGTCCCGTAACCACTCCGGGTGTGTCGCCCGAAAGAATTCTCGGATGTCGTCCTCTCGAAAATGCAGGAATCGGTGGCCATCGTAATCAATCAGGGGGCCGGTCATAATGGTTTGGTTTTGGAAGCATGGCGCAAGGTTATCCATCGGCACTGGCACGAGGGCTTCGCTAATTCGGAATCCACGGTGAGGAGGTGTGATGCCGTTTTCCGGATGGTGGATGACCATCACCACGTCGCCGGCACTGACGTGCGCGACAACCGCAGGGCCACCGTTTTTGACGTCAGCGAGAACTAACCCCTCGAGGCGGAAGGAATGGCATCCGCCTTCGTTTCGGATCCTCCAGACTTTCAAGGGTTTTCCCGGGTAGGGAGAAGGAAGTTGGATGGCGATTCGGAATGTGTCCCGGCTAATGCGACGATAGGTGTGCTTGATTTGGTTTTGCATGGTTTGTTTGATCTTCTTGGACCGTTACCCGGGCAGGGGGTGAGGGGATGTGGGTGCGAAAGCGCCCGCATCTCGAACTCCGCCATCACCAGTGATTCGATGGATTGAGGTGAATCTGGGTTTGGGAGCTAATCCTATGATCCGTCTGACCGTGCTTCGGCCTTGACCCGGGGCGCCTGAGGTGGATCTCCTCTTCCAACATGCAAACCCTGCCGCTCGGCGAGAAAATGCGTAAACTCCGTGAGGATCTTGGGATCTCGCTAAGGGAGTTTTCCAGGCGGGCAGAATTGTCCCCTTCCTTTGTGTCGGACGTCGAAAACGGGCGTCGGTATCCGAGCCTCATGAGGCTCAAACGGATCGCGAAAACACTGGACGTGCCAGTTTCCAGACTGGCGGATGTGGACCATCGGGTGACGCTGGCTTTGCTTCGGGGGATGCTGGAGGCTGACCCCGATTGGGGGCCGGTTTTTAGGCGGATTCACGCCGCCGCGGCTGATGGTACCCTCGTTCCTGCGGCCCTCATGAAGAAGCTCCCGCGGGGAAAGTGATTCCGTGGGAAAACCGCTGGCGGAAAAGTTTTTTGCTGGACGTACGCAGATTATGCGAACAGAAGAGCACACCGGTTTAGCCGGAAGCCAGTCAACTACCTAACAAGCCACTACACGATCATGAAACGCCGTTCTCTCTCCAACCACTCCAGGAAATTTAGCCGTTCCCTGTCCCCTGTGTACCGGTCCTATCCACGGATCATCTACGTCCTGGAACTCTCCCCAGATGCCGCCGCCGACCCCGCGTTTGCCAGTGCGAACCCGCAATACGTTCCCGGCATGCCGTGCTGCTACGTGGGTTCTAGTAGTCAAAGCGCCTCGCAGCGCTTTCGCGATCACGTTGTGGGACACAATGCATCGCGCATCGCCCATCAATATGCCATCAAGTTGCGTTTTGACCTGATGCCGGACCAAAAACCCGCTCCGAGGGATCGGGCACTGCGCGAGGAGAAGCGCCTGGCCCGCGCCCTTCGCCTGAAGGGGTTCGGGATTTGGCAACATTGAAGATGTGGATGCACGCGACCTCGGGCGTATTCGGAACCATGCCCCGGCAAGGGCATGGTATTTGCACTCAGTGCATTTCGTAAGGACCGGGAATATCTCCTGGCCGCTGGATCTGATTTCTTAGTCGCCGCCCCCAGGAGCTCTTCGATACTGCCGAAATCGTTTGTGGGTTCGGGCTTCATTACCTATTGGCAGACCATGTTTTTGCGGATTCTTCAGTTTCTGGGTTTTCAATCCGTTCCTCCATCGCAAACCCGGCGGGCAGCCACCGGCGGATCGGTCGGCCGTGAAAACGTCACCGTGACCCACGAGCGGGTGCTTGGGTCATCACCGCCGCCACAATCCCCGGAATCATCCCGGTCGGCTCAATTGCTCAAAAATGCGGTACAGATGAAAAAGGAAAAGCGATTTGACGATGCCTGTGCAGCGCTGCGGGAGGCGCTCTCCATCGGTGGCGAGTCTGTGACGCTTGCTCACCGCTTGAGGCTACCTTCCTATCTGCTGTTGGCGGGGCGGAATGACGAAGCCTGGCGGTGCCTGAATGAAATGAATATCGAGTTCACCACGCCGGAGGCGCAGGGGGCCATCGCGGCGAAGATGGCCGCCGCGCTGAAGAAGGAAGGCCGATTCAGAGACGCGCTCGTCCATGAGTGCTGGTCCTACGCCATGGATGTTTACATTCACCGCAGGTTCGTCGATGGGTGTATCGAGATCGCCGACCGGGAAGCGGCGTCGGCAAAACACGACGAATTTGCCTAGCTCGACACGGGGCGGAAACCCGATGGGAAATCCGATCCATGATTGTTCGTTTTCATCTTTCAACGCTGGCCTGAAAACGCGGTTGTCCAAAGACACGATTGCCGCTGCCGTAGGTCCTTTGATC
>JBIHZT010000521.1:0-3259 GCA_044240265.1 Luteolibacter sp.
TGCATCCGCATGAACGTGCGGAACTTCTCCTTCTCGTCCGGGCCGAACACCAGTTTCCGGTCCACCACCCGCGAGATGCAGTGGTAAAAAACCGCTTTTACCGCCAACACCCCTCCCTGCCCCGCTGCATTTGCGCTCCTGGAAACGATCCACCGTTTACTTGCCATGCCCCACCAACCCAAAACGCCAGTAACCATGCAAGAAAAATCTTATAATTTGACGCTCAAATTATAAATTCTGGGTCGCGGGTTGACACTTGCCCCGTCAGGCCGCCACTTTTTCGGCATGTCACGCTTTGCTAATAAAGTCGCCGTTGTCACCGGGGGTGGCCGTGGAATCGGTCAGGAAATCGCCCGCGCCCTCGCGGCGGAGGGAGCGAAAGTCGCTGTCGTCAGCCGGAGTGCGGCGAGCTGCGGAAAAGCCGCCGTGGAAATCAACGCCGCCTTCCCCGGCTCCGCCAGCGCTTACGCCGTGGATGTCGCCGACCATGCCGCCGTTCAAGAGCTTGCGAAAAAAATCGGCGAGGACCTCGGCACGGTGAACATCCTCGTCAACAACGCCGGCGTCACCCGCGACGGGCTGCTCATGCGAATGAAAGAAGAGGACTGGGACACCGTGCTCGACACCAACCTCAAGGGCGCTTTCAACACCGTCAAAGCCTTCATGCGCGTCCTGATGAAAGCCGAGGACCCGCGCATCATCAACATCGCCTCCGTCATCGGCCTCATCGGAAACGCCGGCCAGACCAACTACTCCGCCAGCAAGGCCGGGCTCATCGGCTTCACCAAGGCCGTCGCCCGCGAACTCGCCGGCCGCAGCGTCACCTGCAACGCAGTCGCCCCCGGATTCATCACCACGGACATGACCGACGAGCTTCCGCAGGCCATCAAGGATGCGGTCATCGCCAAGATCCCGCTCGGCATGTTCGGGGAAACCAAGGACATCGCGGAGGTCGTCAGCTTCCTCGCCAGTCCCGCCGCCCGCTACATTACCGGACAAGTCATCGCCGTCGATGGCGGCATGACCATGTGATGCTGATTTCAGCGTATCGTTTTTTTTGCATCTTAGCTTTTACCCAAAAATGCAGCTCATCCTTCTTCGTCATGGAAAAGCGGAAGACAACCATGCTGACGGCGACTTCTCGCGTGCCTTGGTTGAAAAAGGCCGGAAGCAGGCCCGCCGCGCCGCCAAGTTGCTCAAGTCCGCCGGTGCTCTTCCCGACATCGTGCTCACCAGCCCGCTGGTCCGCGCCCGCCAGACCGCCGAGGAATTCTGCCAGACTTCCGGCATCCCCGGCGCGACCATCCAAGGCTGGCTGGCCTGCGGCATGACCCCGCAAACGGCCATGGAAGAGCTCGCCGCCTTCCATGATTTCGAAAGCGTCGCCATCGTCGGTCACGAACCGGACTTCTCCGAACTCATCCAGTGGATCCTCGGGGCGAAAGATGGCAGCATCGAGGTGAAAAAAGGCGCGCTCGCCTGCCTTCAGGTCAATCCGCCGGCCCAGCGCGGCACCCTGATCTATCTGATTCCACCGTCGCTTACGAAGCACGTGGATTCGTAAGCCACGGCTTGTCATGCACCACTTCCGGTGACGGAGTGCTCACAGGAAGCTTCTTGTGAAGCAGTTGTTACTGTGAATAGATACCATCCATGGAGACGACCCGCTTCGCCCTGATAGGACTGTTGGCGGCCGCATCCGCATCCCGGGGAGCCACGATCATCGCGCCGACAGACGACCCGCTGGTCACCGCCCAAATGTATCGGGACGAGGCCGCGCTCTATCAATCCGTCGGAAAAGTGACGGGCTCCGGGCTGAGCGGCTCCGGCGTGCTGATCTCCGACCGCTGGGTGCTTACCGCCGGACACATCTCGTTCGGGAAAACCAGCGGCACCTTCAACCTCGGCGGCATCGACTACGCGATCCAAAGTTCGATCACTCATCCGAGCTACTCATTTGGCAGCAATCCATTCGATCTCGGCCTGCTTTATTTGTCCGCTCCCGTTTCCTCGGCGGATGCGGCGTCGATGATCCGCTTCGGCGAGCCGGGCTCGATTCTCGGACGGGAGGCCACCTGGGTCGGGTTCGGACTCGGCGGGACCGGACTCACCGGCGCGCAAGGGCCGCTGGAGTTCCGCGCGTTCACCAACATCATCGACGTCTTTGGTCCCGAATATGGCCTCACCGCGACCTCGTTTGTTTCTGACTTCGATCGCCCGGACGGCTCCACCAACGCCGACGCCAATCTCTCCAGCCCCACCGCCACCCGGCTCGAAGGCAATGTGGCCAGTGGCGACAGCGGCGGCGGAGTCTTCGTCACCGTGGACGGCATCCGTTATCTCGCGGGCATCAGCAGCTACACCGGGCGCTTCGGACCGGGTGCGGCTTCCAGCTACGGCAGCATCAGCGGGGCCACCTATCTCGACTTGTTTCACCCCTGGATTTTCGACCAGACCGGTATCACCAGCGTCCCCGAACCCAGCGGCTTCTGGCTTTTCAGCCTCGGAAGCGTGCTCGTCTTGCGCCGACGCCGTTGATTTCCAATCGCCCTGCGGTTTTGATTGCATGACGTGCGGTCTCCCGTGACTGTTTGCCCGCCTAGCTCCCTTCCCTTCCGCATGAAAGTCGTCGCCATCGCCAACCAAAAAGGCGGCGTGGGTAAAACCACCACCGCCCTCAATCTTTCCGCCGCCCTTGCGCTGCGCGGCCAGCGGGTCCTACTCGTCGATCTCGACCCCCAGGCGAACTGCACCAGCGGACTCGGCATCGAGCCACCCGACGGTTGCAGCATCTATCCCGTGCTGCTTGGCGACACCACCGTCGCCCAACAGATTCTACCCACCGGCCGGGAAAACCTCTGGCTTCTGCCCTCGGAAATGGACCTCGCCGGCGTGGAAATCGAACTCGCCCGCAGCGACGACCACCTCACCCGCCTGCGCAACCTCCTCCAGGGTCTCAAGCCGAACGATCTTTTCGAATACTGCATCCTCGATACTCCCCCATCGCTTGGCGTGTTGATGACGTCCGCGCTCGCCGCCGCAGATGAAATCCTCATCCCTCTCCAGTGCGAGTGGTTCGGACTCGAAGGGTTGGCGAAAATCGTCCACGTCATCGACCAGATCCGCGGGTCCGACGCGAATCCCGGGATCAAGCTCGAAGGCATCCTCATGACGATGTATGACGGCCGCACCCTGCTCTCGCGCCAGGTGGTCGAGGAAGTGTCCAAGTTTTTCCCGGATCAAATGTACCGCACCATGA
>JBIHZT010000522.1:0-3258 GCA_044240265.1 Luteolibacter sp.
TTCCTCCGCCGTTCCCTCGTCACCGCTGCCGCCATCCTCTGCCTCGGTTCCGCCCACGCGGCCACCTACAACTGGCAAGGTGACACAAACGCCAATTTCACAGAGGCCACCAACTGGGTCGAAGGGACCTGGACTCAGTGGGATGACTACCGCTTCGGCTCAGCCGTCACCAGCGGCGCGGTCACCATCAACGGCTACTTCGGAATCGCCAGCCTCACGCTCGAAAGCGGGCTGGCGCAAGACATCGTCATCACCAGCACCAACGCCCAGCCGGTCATCATGAGCACGGCCATCGCGAATGGCGGCGTGGCCTTGATCTCCATCGACGCGGCTTCCAAGAATCTCACTATCAATGGCGAATACATCGCATCCACCGCCGTGACCTGGGATGTCGGAGCCGGGCGCACGCTCACGATGAATGGGCCGCTGAACACTTGGTTCGATACAGCTTCCCTCGTCAAGAATGGGGCAGGCACCGCGGTGCTCTCAGGTGCCTTTGGCTTCTCCGGCGGCGCGGCCATCAACAATGGAACGCTGGAACTCAATGTAGCGAGTGGCTCGCGAGACTTGGGAAGCATGACCTTCAGCGGTGCTGGCACCTTGCGCAAAACCGGCGCGGGTGGCGTCGGCTGGGGGGCGGGCAGCGCCACCTTTACCCTGGGCGCGGGCTCGTTGATCAATGTCCAGGAAGGCTCATTCGGCTGCGGCTTCGCCAACGAAAACTGGTCCGGCAACCTCGCCGGTCTGAACGTTGCCAACGGCGCATCTTTCAGTGGCGTGGAAGCCAATGTCCGGGTCGATGCGCTCACCGGTTCCGGCACCATCTCCTCCGGCTACTCCGGCGCGGGCTATCAGAATTTCACCTTCGGCGTTAACGACGGCAGCGGCACCTTCAGCGGCACCCTGGCTGATTCGGACACGGCTCCCGCGAACTTTGTCAAGACAGGTGCCGGCACGCAGGCGCTCACCGGCTCGAATACCTACACCGGCACCACCACCGTCACCGGAGGAACTCTCAGCCTCGGCAATGGAACCACCAACACCAGCCTCGCCGACGGTGCCACCGTCAGCATCGCCTTCGGCACCACGGTCAACCTCAACTTTACGGGCAGTGACACTGTTGGTAAATTGATCATCGATGGCGTGACCGTGCCCGCCGGCGTTTACAACAGCACCGTGGCCACCCCGCTTCCCTACCGCGACTATTTCACCGGCTCCGGTTCCCTGACGGTGCTCACTGCAAACGGCACCTGGACTTCCCTTGCCAGTGGAAACTGGAGCGACACCAGCAAGTGGTCGTCCAGCGTGGTTGCTTCCGGCACCGACAGAACCGCCAACTTCAGCGCCGGCACCGGCAGCGAAGCCATCACCGTCACGCTCGACTCCAACCGCGACATCGCCAACCTCGCCTTCTCGAATGCGAACTACACCATCGCCGGCTCCAACACCCTGACCCTGGACAGCACCACCGTTTCCACCCTCAGCGTCGCCTCCGGACTCACCGCTACTATCAGCTCTCCGCTGGCAGGCACTGCGGATGTGGAAAAAGCCAGCCCCGGCACCCTCAATCTCTCCGGCGCGACGAATTACAGCGGCACGACCACCATCCTGGCCGGCACTTTGGAACTGCAGGGTGGCTTCGGCGGCGGCACCGACTACAACGCCGGGGCCTTGTCCATCAATGGCACTTCGATCCTCCGTGTTTCCGGCGGACGCTACAACTTCAACGGCAAAACACTTGCTTTCGACAGTGTCGGCGGCGGCACGCTCGATGCCATCGCCACCGGCGCGGGCGGTTTGGTGTTCATGGGTGGTAACACCATCGCCACCAACGGCGGGGCGCAAAACACTCTCAGCGGCACCAAAGACGGCGGAAACAACCAAGGCCTCAATCTCAACGGCAACACCGCGATTTTCGACGTCGTGACCGGTTCGGACGCCACCAGCGATTTGAAAGTCGTCGGCACCCTCTGGAATGGCGGCAACGTCACCAAGAACGGCACTGGCCGCCTGGAAATCTCCGCACCCCAGCAATACGCGGGAACCACCACCGTCAACGAAGGCACGCTCATCCTCGGCAACGGCACTAACAACGCCGACCTCCCCAACGGCGGCGACCTGATCATCGAATCCGGCTCCACCCTCAAGCTCAACTATGACGTCGGCAATACTGACACCATCGACGAGCTCTGGCTCGGCGGCGTTCAGCAATCCCCCGGCACCTATAGCGCGGGCACCTACTCGGGCGTCACCATCACCGGCACCGGCACCCTCACCGTACAGAATGGTCCGATCGCCGATCCCTTCGCAAACTGGATGGCCACCAACTACCCGGGCATCGTCTCCCCGGATAACGAACCCGGCGCGGACCCCGAAAACGACGGGATCGACAACCTCATGGAATACGTCCTGCAAGGTGGCAATCCCTCGGTTTCAACCACCGGCATCCTGCCGACGGTCAATGCCTCCGGTGCGAACCTGGTCTTTACCTACTACCGTCGCGCCGCCGCCACCGGCACCACCCAGACCTTCGAATACAGCACAACCCTCAGTGCCGGTTCCTGGACATCCGTCGCCATCCCCGGCGGTTCCGGTGTCGTCGTCACCCCAAACACCCCAAGCTCCGGCATCGACCAGGTGCAAATCACCGTCGCCAAAGGTGCCAACACCAAACTCTTCGGCCGCCTCCAAGTGGTGAAATAATCAGCCCGAACGCCCCACCCAAATCCGCTCCAAAGAATCCGTCTTCCATTCAACATCCAAAATCTAAAATTCATCATTCCAAACTCTCCACCCCTCTCCCGCCCCTCCATTGTCTGGTGACAACGGAAGCTCATGAGAAAACAGAAACAATAAGCCAGATAGAAAACATGAAACTAAGATACCCACCCCTCGCCGCTCTCGCGGCGCTCGCCATGATCGGCACCGCCTCCGCGGCGACGAGCATCACCTACTCCTACTACACCGCAACCAGCAGCACCGACACCAGTTGGGTCAGCGTCTCCGGATACAATTCGGTCAAGGCGATGAGCTTCGGCAGCGCAGCGGACACGTCCTTCGGCGGCGTCACCTGGCTGAAGACCAATGCAGATACCAATGGTTGGAATGGCGGTGGTCCAGTCAGCTACAACACAACTGCCCCAATTTCAATGGTATATGTGGAACAAAGTGTGGCATTTGCCACTAACTCCGCCGGATTCTTCACCGGGGCGAACGCCCTCCTGGATGAAGGAGCAAAGTATGCAAATAACAATGCAC
>JBIHZT010000524.1:0-3252 GCA_044240265.1 Luteolibacter sp.
GGATCTTACGATGGGCTCACTCCAGGCACGCCGTCCCGAAGAGCGTGAAACCCGTGGATTGCTCGATGTGGATGTCGAGGATCTGGCCGGTGAGGCGGGCGGGGTCGCCGTCGAAGATGACGATCTTGTTCTGCGAGGTACGGCCGGTGAGGCGGGCGGCGTTGTTTTTCGAAGGACCCTCGCAGAGCACTTGCTGGCGGGTGCCGACGACGGCGGCGTTGCTGGCGATGGCGAGGCGGTCGACTACCGCTAACAAACGCTGGTTGCGCTCTTCCTTCACGGATTCGTCGAGCTGGCCGTTCATCTCCGCGGCGGGGGTGTTGCGGCGCTTGGAGTAACGGAAGACGAAGGCGTTGTCGAATTTCAGCCGTTCGACGGTGTCGATGGTGGCCTGGAAATCCTCCTCGGTCTCGCCGGGGAAGCCGACGATCATGTCGGTGGTGATGGCGAGGCCGGGGCGGGCGGCCTTCATTTTCTCGCAGATTTCGATGAACTTCTCGTTTTTGTATGGCCGGCGCATTTCGCGGAGGATGCGGTCGGAGCCGCTCTGCATGGGGAAATGGATGTGCGAGCAGAGTTTCGGCAGATAGGTGAAGGCGGCGACGAGGTCGTCCCGGTAGCCGATGGGATGCGGCGAGGTGAAGCGGATGCGCTCGATGCCATCGACTTCATGCACTGCTTCCAACAGTTGGACGAAGGGAGATTTACCGTCGATTTTCGGGAACTCGGTGCGGCCGTAGAGGTTGACGATCTGGCCTAGCAGGGTGATTTCCTTCACGCCGTGCGCGGCGAGGTGGCGGACCTCGCTGACGATTTCCGAGATTGGCCGGCCGCGTTCCTTGCCGCGGGTGTCGGGGACGATGCAGAACGAACAGCGCATGTTGCAGCCCTGCATGATGGAGACGAAGGCGGACGCTTCGTGCGCCTTGGGGACGTGGTCGCGGATGGTGTTTTGCGAGCCTTCCTCCTCGGCGGTGTCGCAGACGGTGGTGCCGCGCAGGGAAAACCGCGGGTCGTCCATGCGGGCTTCCAGACGGCGCTGGAGGATGCCATCCACGTATTCGAAAACCTTGTGGTATTTTTGCGTGCCGACGACGACATCGAGGTTCGGCAGGGTTTTGAAAAGCTCCTCGCCGCGGGACTGGGCCATGCAGCCCATGAAACCGTAAACGACGTGTTTGCGGTCGCGCCCGCGGTGCATCATGGTGCCCATTTTTCCGAGCGCTTTTTGCTCCGCCTGGTCGCGGACGGAGCAGGTGTTGATGAGCACGGCATCGGCTTCGTTTTCATCGGTCGTGACCGTGTAGCCGCCCTCGCTGAACATCCGGGCGACTTGCTCGGAGTCGCGTTCGTTCATCTGGCAGCCGTAGGTTTTGACGTAAAGTTTGGGCATGGAGTTTCCGGGTCGGGCGCGCAAGCTAGACGGGAAACTCCGGCGGTTCAAGGCCGCAGGAGCGGGACTTCCCGCCGGCTAGAACTGCCAGCCCACGCCCACGCCCGCGAGTTGCCCGCCGGCTTCGCCGCCGTGATCGGTATGGGTGAAGGCGTAGCTGGCCTTGAGCAGCAGCGCGGGCGTCACCCGCCAGCCGGCGGCGAGTTCGGCGCGCCAGACGTCGGGTTGCCAGGGGATGTCCTCTCCGGTTGGCGATTCAGCATCGTTGGCGAGTGTCTGGCCGAAACGGGTCGCGAGCCACACTCCGGGAGAAATTTTCCAGCGTCCGCCGACGAACCACGATGCCGTGCGGAGATCTCCGGCGTCGGGAGTCTCGAACTCGGATAGAATCACCTCGCTCGTGAGAATCAGGCGGCCATGGGACCACCGCCCGTCGAAGCCAAGAGTGGTCTGGGGGAAATCCCCGCGGTCGATTCCGGGGGCGTTGTCCTCCAGCCACGGACCCCGGCTCCCGGAAATGCCAAAGGCCCACGCCGCGTCCGGGCGGTAACCGAGACGTGCGGTCCATGCGGGATCCTCGAAGCCGTTGCCTCGCCATGAATCCGGGTGCGCGGAGAGCATGCTGTTCCTGATCTCCGCCGCGTAGTCGAAGCGGGCGGTCGATCCAAAGACCGAAGCGCCTGTCGCGTAGGACGGCCCCCAGATCACGGACGCCCAGTTTTCCTTGGAAAGCGAGGAAACCGGTGGCGCGGCCCCGGTCGCCCGCGCGTCGATGGCCGCCGCCGAGATCGCGGCCGGATTCCGGGTGTTGACCCCGACGATCTGGCTGTAGGGCAGCGGGGCCAGCATGAACGGATTGTCAAAAAAATCGTGTCCCGATTGCGAGGCTCCGAACGCGGTCGCAAACCGGCCGATCTGCAGGTTGAGCCGCTGGTCGTCGAACGCCTGCCAGCGCAGCAGAATCTCGTCCACGCGGACATCGCCGTTTTCATCACCGATCGGATCGAAGCCCCTGTCCGCGCTAACCGAAACGTGGCCGAACCAGTGCTCACCCGCCGAACCATCCACATCGAGCAGCAGCCGCGGCGCGATGAATGCTGAATCATCGGTCTCAAAAAGCGCAGGCGCAGGCTCATCCGAAGCCCAAACCACGGTTTCCAAGGATGGCCTGACGTCGAGCTGGAAGGGTGAGTCCTGCGGGGTGATCACCCAGCCGTCCTGGGCGAGCGCTGCGGCCGCCGAGCCGAGCCATGGGAGCAGTGTCCTCATGGCTTTGCCCGCTGCGCGAACTGCGCGGTCGTGGTTTTCCCCGCCTCGACCTTCACGGGAGCGGACCAGTGCGTCGTCGCGTCGGTCCGGGCGTGAAGCGTGTAGTCACCCGGCTTGATGCCGGCTAGAGTGAAGCGTCCGCCGGGGTCCGTGAGCGTCCGCCAGCGGCTGTCCACCACCAAGACGATGGCGTTCATGTGGTCGTGGATCTCGCATTGCACCCGGACGAGGCCGGGTTTGTCGAAAACCGCGGTGGGAACCGGCGTCTGGTCCTTTTTGTAGCGTCCGATCTCAAAGGCATTGGGGCGGGAAACGGAGAAGATGTGGTGATAGTCCTGGTCGCGGTTGGGGAACTCGATCGTCGTTCCGGGCGCGACGATGACCAGGCTCTCGCCGAACTGATAGCCCCGCTGCTCCATCACGATCTTCGACTTGGCCGGCACCGCCTGGGTTCCCGGGCCTTCGAGCCACACCCCGGCGCGGGGAGATGGCGCCTTGGCCACCTTGCCGGAAATGGTGCCGGTGTATTTTTCCACCGCGATGCGCCCGGCGGGCCGCTGCGGCAGCGGCACCACGCCCGTGACCGATCC
>JBIHZT010000056.1:0-11398 GCA_044240265.1 Luteolibacter sp.
TAGATGTCACCGGAAGCGACGCCGTCGAGGGTTTCGTCGTTTTCGTCGAAGCAAACGATCTTCACCTTGCCGGTCTGCCCAGCGGCGCGGACGGCGTTGAGGATGGCGGGGCCGTTATAATTGTAGAGGCCGACGAGGGCGGCGACGTCCGGATATTTGACGAGAGTGTCCTCGGCGTTTTTCTGGGCGCGGACGGTGTCGGTGTCATCGGTGCGGACGTCGATGACTTCCACTTTCGAGCCTTCGAGTTCCTTTTTGATGCCGCCGAAGCGCTGCTTGGCGTTCTCCGCATCGGTCGCGCCGACGAACACCATGATCTTGCCGCCATCAGGGAGGGCTTCCTTGATCAGCTTACCGGCCTCGACGCCTGCGGCGAAATTGTCGGTGCCGATGTAGGCGACGCGCTTGCTATCAGGCGCGTCGCTGTCGTGGCAGATGAGCAGGGTCTGCTCGGCGACGCGGTTGAGGAATGCGGTTTGGTTAGCAGGGTCGATCGGGCTAACAGCGATGCCGTCCACGCCCTTGGCTAGCAGGTCGTCGATGATCTGCTGTTGTTCCGCGGCGCCGCCGGTGGACGGGATGCGGAAATCGACTTCCACGTTGCCAAGTTCTTTCTCGGCGGCTTCGCAACCGGAACGGGCGATGGTCCAAAAGGTGGCGGCGTTGTTGCTGACGAACGCGAGCTTGAGCTTCTTGCCGGAGCCGGCGGATGAGTCTTTGTTACAAGCGGTGAGCGCGAGCGCAAGAACCGCGGCGGATAGAATTCGGAATGCTGGGAGTTTCATGATTTGGTTTTTTTGGGAGTTATTTGGATTGGCCGTAGTAAGCGCCGGGACCGTGTTTGCGGAAGAAATGTTTTTCAAGCAGGTGGGCCGGTGCCGGTGCGGCGGACGGATTCAGCGAGAGGGTTTTTAGCGCCATGTCGGCGACGATTTCAAGGGCGAGCGCGGTTTCGACTGCTTTGGCGGTACTGGGCCCCCATGCGAACGGTCCGTGGTTGCGGACGAGCACGGCGGGGACGTCTAGCGGATCAAGCCCGGCGAAGCGCTCGACGATGACCTTGCCCGTTTCCCACTCGTATTCACCGCCGACTTCCTCGGGAGTCATCGTGCGGGTGACCGGGACCGGGCCATGGAAATAATCGCAATGGGTGGTGCCGAGGCAGGGTAAATCGATGCCGGCCTGGGCGAAGGCGACGGCGCTGCGGGAGTGCGTGTGGACGACTGAGCGGATGCCGGGGAAATGCAGATAGAGGTGGCGGTGCGTCGGAGTGTCCGACGAGGGGCGGAAGTTTCCTTCGAGTACATTTCCCTCGTAATCGAGGATCACCATGTCAGCGGCGGTTAGCTTGTCGTAATCGACGCCGCTCGGTTTGATGGCGAAGACGCGGCGCTCGGGATCCGCGACGGAGACGTTGCCGAAGGTGAGATCGACGAGGCCGGTTTTTGGCAGGTCGAGGTTCGCCTTGAGGCATTCGTCTTTGAGGGATTGGTAGCTCATGGGTTTCAACCTTGGATGCCTTGGGCTAGGTGGAAATAGAGATCCTGTTGGCGAAGTCCGTTCTTATAAGAGCGGAGACGCGTCTCCTCGTCGATCACGCTGAGCTCGATTTTCGCGATTTCCGCGAAATCCTCGAGATGCTCGCTGGTGAGGGCGTAGGAAAGCACCGTGTGGTGCGCGCCGCCGGCGTAGATCCAGGCGGCGGTGGCGGTCTTGAGATCGGGTAGAGGTTTCCAGAGGACGCGGGCGACCGGCAGTTTCGGCAGCTTGTTCTGCGGGGCGACGCATTCCACTTCGTTGACGAGGAAACGGTGGCGGCTGCCGAGATCGATGATGGAGCCGTTGACGGCCTTGCCAGCGCCGCAGTCGAAGACCATGCGGCAGGGATCCTCCTTGCCGCCGATGCCGAGCGGGTGGATTTCGATTTTCGGGATTTCCGAGGCGATGGACGGACAGATTTCCAACATGTGCGCGCCAAGCACGAGCGGGTTCGCGGGTTCGAGGTGATAGGTGTAGTCCTCCATGAAGGAAGTGCCGCCTTCGAGGCCGTCGGCCATGACTTTCATGATGCGGACGAGCGCGGCGGTCTTCCAATCGCCTTCACCGGCGAACCCGTAGCCGTCTTCCATCAGGCGCTGCACGGCGAGGCCGGGCAGTTGTTTCATGCCGTGAAGATCTTCGAAAGTGGTGGTGAACGCGGTGAAGCCGCCTTCCTCTAGTAGCGTCCGCAGGCCGATCTCGATCGCGGCGGAATCGCGCAGCGATTGGTGGCGGGCGGCGCCTTGTTGAAGCTCGGGAGCGACGCGGTAT
The DNA here is from genome assembly GCA_044240265.1 of Luteolibacter sp. Classification (GTDB taxonomy): domain Bacteria; phylum Verrucomicrobiota; class Verrucomicrobiia; order Verrucomicrobiales; family Akkermansiaceae; genus Luteolibacter. The sequence goes on from JBIHZT010000056.1 coordinate 2,311, forward strand.
TGCTTCTCATAGACCGCGCAGAGCGCGTCGATCTGGAGCTCGGTGACGGCGTTGATTTTCGCGACGAGGTCGCCGATGCCGAAGGTGTTCACTTCCCAACCGAAACGGATTTGCGCGGAAACCTTGTCGCCTTCCGTGACGGAAACGTGACGCATGTTGTCACCGATTCTAGCAAGCTTGAGGTTGCGCGACATGTGCCAACCGCGCGCGGCGCGGGCCCAGGCGGCGAGGCGCTCGTGGACTTCCTTGTCTTCCCAATGACCGACGACGGCCTTGCGCGGCAGGCGGAGACGAGCGCCGATGTGACCGAACTCGCGGCCGCCGTGGGCGGTCTGGTTCAGGTTCATGAAGTCCATGTCGATGTCCGCCCACGGGATGTCGCGGTTGAACTGGGTGTGCAAATCGGCGAGCGGCTTGCGGAGGATTTGCAGGCCTTCGATCCACATCTTCGCCGGGGAAAACGTGTGCATCCAGGCGATGATGCCGATGCAGTTAGGTGCCGAGTTCGCGTCGATGGCGAACTGGGTGATCTCGGCGGAGGACTTGAGGACGGGCTTGAAAACAACCTTGTGAGGAAGGGTGCCGGCGGCGTTGAGGGCATCGACGACGACCTGCGCGTGTTCATCGACTTTTTTGAGCGCCTCGGGTCCGTAAAGATGCTGGGAGCCGGTGACGAACCAGATTTCGAGACGTTTGAACTTGTTGATGTCGGACATGGATTCAGTTGGATTGTTGGGCTTTGAGGGCGAGCAGGTCTTTCATGACGTGGCCGAGATCGGCGCTCTTGGTGACGCCACCGAAGGAATCGTGGAGCTCGCGGTAGAGGGAATAAAGTTGTTGATAGACCGCCTGGTTTTCCGGGATCGGCTTGTAGGAAATTTCCTTGAGCCCGGTCATCGCGGCTTGGGCGGTTTTGAAATCCGGATGCGCTCCGGCGACCACGGCGGCGCCGATGGCGGAGCCGAGCGCGCAGGATTGGGACGAGCGGGAAACGCGCATTTCGCAGCCGGTGACATCCGCGTAGATCTGCATGAGCAACGCGTTTTTCTCGGCGATGCCGCCGGAACAGACGATGCGCCCGACCGGCACGCCGTATTCGCGGATGCGGTCGACGATGGCGCGTGCTCCGAAGGCGGTGCCCTCGATGAGCGCGCGGTAGATTTCCGCTTTCGTGGTGTAGAGTGTCTGGCCTAGCAGCAAGCCGGTGAGGAGTTGGTCGACGAGGATGGTGCGGTTGCCGTTGTTCCAGTCGAGCGCGAGCAGGCCGGATTGGCCGGGCTTCATGGCGGCGGCTTCGTCGGTGAGTTGGCCGTGGAGGGAAGCATCGCCTAACACACCTTCGACGAACCATTTGAAAATGTCGCCGACGGCGGATTGGCCGGCCTCGATGCCGAAGTAGCCGGGCAGGATCGCGCCTTTGACGATGCCGCAGATACCGGGGATGTCGGCGACGGTTTTTTCCGCGGAGACGACCGCGCAATCGCAGGTGGAGGTGCCGATGACTTTGACGAGCGTGCCTTCATCGACGCCGCAGCCGATCGCGCCGTAGTGGACGTCCATCTCGCCGATGGCGATGGGGATGCCGGCGGTTAGGCCGAGTTTTTCCGCCCAGGCCGGGCAGAGATTTCCGGCGATGGCGGAGGCGTCGTGAGCCTCGGTGAAGAGGCGGTCGCGGAGTGCGGCGAGTTTCGGGTCGAGTGCTGATAGAAATTCCTTGTCGGGAAGTCCGCCCCAGTCTTCGGCGTAGAGTGCCTTGTGGCCTGCCATGCAGATGCCGCGGCGGATTTCGCGGGGATCGGTGACGCCGGCGAGCACGGCGGGGATGAAATCAGCGAGCTCGACCCAGGAATACGCGGCGTCGAACACGGCGGGATCGACCTTGAGGCAGCGCCAGATTTTCGCCCAGAACCACTCGGAGGAGTAGGTGCCGCCGATTTTTGCGAGGTATTGCGGACGGAGTTCACCGGCGATTTCGGTGATGGCGGTAGCTTCCGGGATGCTGGTGTGGTCTTTCCAGAGCCAGCACTGGGCGTTGAGATTTTCGGAAAATTGCGGGTCGGAGGCGAGCGGCGTGTTGGTTGAATCGACGGGCAGCGGGCTGGAACCGGTGCCGTCCATGCCGATGCCGACAACCTGGTCATTTGAAAACGACGGCTCGGCGGCGCGGGCGGCTTCGAGCGCGAGGAGAGTGGCTTTTTCGAGGGCGAAAACATAGTCCGCCGGGCGCTGGCGGGCGAGGTGGTGATCGGAGGATTTCAGGAGGATTCCCTGATTTCCCGAGGGGTAATCGACCACCGCGGTGCCGATTTCGCGGCCGTCGGCGCAATCGACGACGAGCGCGCGGGTTGAGTTGGTTCCGTAATCGAGTCCGATCGTGTAGGGCATGACGGGTACTTAATGAGTTTCCCGACGAATCTCAAAAAGAGACAAATCGTATGACAGTCATACTTCGCGCTCGACCCCATGGTGATTTTCGCGAAATCCTAGGAGGTGTTGCAACCCACCATGGCGGAAGTGGCCAAGGCGGCCGGTGTTTCGAAGAACACGGTGAGTCTGGCCTTGCGGGGAAGTCCGAGGATTTCCAGTGCGACTCGCGAACGGATCGAGGCGGTGGCGGTGGCGATGGGCTACCGGCTGAACCCGACGGTGGCGCACTTGATGGCGGAGTTGCGGCAGAATCGTTCGCCCGGATTTCAAGCGACTCTGGCGATGATCAACGCCCACGAAAACCGCGACGCGTTTTCGAATCACCCGACGATCCCGGCGTATGTGGCGGGTTGCCGCCAGCGTGCCAAGCAGCTCGGCTACCGGCTCGACGAGTTCTGGCTGCATGAGCCGGACATGACCGTCGCCCGCTGGCTTTCGATTTTCCGGGCGAGAAACATCCGTGGCGTGGTGATCGTGGGGCTGATGCGGCGCAACCGGCTGCCACCGCGGCTCGCTCCGTTGTGGGATGAATTTCCGGCACTGGTGACCGGAGTGCGGACGCGGGAGCCGGCGCTGTCATTCGCGTGCAGTGACCAGCACACACTCGCCTTGGTGGCGTTCGAAAAGGCGGTGGCGCTCGGCTACCGGCGGCCGGCGCTGATCCTGGACGGAGTAATCGACGAGTTGGTCGAAGGTCGATTTTCGGCTGGATTCTTGATCGGACAAAGCCGGCTAATCCATGAGGGGCAGCGGACAAAGCCGTTTTACGAAGTGACTGCAGCAAGAAACGACCGGTCGGTATTTTTGAAATGGTTTGCGGAAAACCAGCCGGACGTGATTTTCACCCTCTACCATGAAGTGAAGCGCTGGGTGGAGGAAGCAGGGCTACGGGTGCCGGAGGATTTGGGACTTATTCAGTATGAATGGCGCGCGGACCATGGAGATTGGGCGGGCATGGACCAGCGCAACGACCTCGTCGGTGCGGCGGCGGTGGACATGTTGATTTCCATGATCCACCACAACGAGCGCGGGGTGCCGGAGCATCCGCGGGCGACGCTGATCGGCAGTCATTGGGTCGATGGCGGGACGGTGGAAAAAGCGGGCGGCGGGGCATAACGCGCGTCGAGCGGCGCAGGTATGGGATTGCAATCCGGGGAAATCTGTCCTAGTTCCACGCGTCTCAAGCCGCCATTCCATGATTTCACTTCGCCATGTCGCCCAGATTTTCGCTGCCGCCGCCACGTTTTTGCTGGCGAGTTGTGCGAACCAGAAGCCAGCCGCCGAGGTCACGAAGGACGGCAAGTTCGTGAATCCCCACCCTCCCGGCACGTACGATCATTTCAAGGCCGAGCCCACCTATCCTAAGACCATGACGACATGGAAAAACGAGGATGTGCTCTCCGCCACCCATGCGGGGAATTCCTCCATCCGCATCAGTCTCGAGATGCAGCGCGGCTTCCTCATGAACGGCGAGCAAGTGGCGATCGACTATCCGATTTCCTCCGGCATTCCCAGCCGTCCGACGCCTCCGGGCACCTACTACATCCTCGAAAAAGTGGTGGACAAACATTCCAACAAATACGGCAAAATCTACGACGCGTCCGGTGCGGTCGTGAACAGCGACGCCGACTCCACCATCGATCCAGTCCCCGAAGGCGGCCGTTTCCAAGGTGCTGCGATGCGTTACTGGATGCGCCTCACCAATGACGGCGTGGGCCACCACATCGGACCGTTGCCGAGAAGCCGCCGCCCCGCCTCGCATGCCTGCATCCGCGGTCCGAGCGCTACCATGCCAATCGTCTATTCCAAGGTGAAAGCGGGAACACGCGTCGTCGTCGAGTAGGCGCAAAATCATTTCCAAATGGAAAAAGCCCGGATGTCAGCACATCCGGGCTTTTTCATTTGAGGGTCCGTAAATCGGAAAACGCTCACTCCTCCCCTTCATCCATGAACTTGTCGTGACCGGCTTTTTTTTGCTCTTTCAGTGACTCTAAGAGTTTCGCGACCTCGTCGATTTTGCCATTGAGGAACGCTTCCTCCACCTCGCAAAGCGTGATGTAAAGCTTGCCCATCATTTTGCGATAGCTGACCAGCGCCTTGGCTTTGTCGGGCCCTTCCGGCATCGCCTTGAGCAATTCCGGAACTTCCATCGCCGCCTTGAGAACCGATAGTTGGGCTTCGCGGGCATGCGTGGCACCTTTCACCGGATCGGTCTCGCGGCGGAAGGCTTTGTAGGCGTCGTTGGTCGCCTCCATCTGTTTGCCGAGCGGTGTTTCATCGCTCTCAGCGGCCCGCGCGGGAACTAACATCAGGCCCGCCATACAGCTCAATAGGAACAATTGTTTTTTCATACATTGCGGATACGAACGAAATCGCCCCGCCTTTCCAAGGTGGAAATTTCCATTTATTTTTTCGGTTTTCCCTGCATCGTTGAGTGCTTGAAAGTCGAATTGAAATGGCGACGGCGGATCATCCGCACCTTTTGCGCCGTCGCGCTGAGCGGCGTGCTTGGGTGGTTCGTGCTGCCATTCGCCGTTTCTCTTCCCGTCGGCTTGCGGGAAACTCCGACCGCCTCGCCGGTGCTGCTGGACCGCCACGGCACCCCCATCCTGCACCTCACGCTGCCGGATTCATCGCGTTCAGCGCCGATGCGGGCGGAGGAAATCCCGGCCGACATCATCGCCTGCACGCTCGCCGCCGAGGACAAGCGGTTTTATAGCCATGCCGGCGTGGATCCGCTCGCGATGTTGCGGGCGGGCAGGGATTTTTTCGCCAAACGGCGCATCGTCTCCGGGGCCTCCACCATCACCCAGCAACTCATTAAAATCACCTCACCTCCGGCGAAACGCAGTCCGTTCACGAAAATCTATGAAGCGCTCGCCGCCCGTCGTCTGGAAATGACCTGGTCCAAGCGCCAGATCCTCACCGCCTACCTTAACCACCTCGACTACGGAAATCTCCGCATCGGCACCGCCGAAGCCGCGCGGTTCTATTTCCAAAAACCCCTCGCCGATCTCTCTCTGGCCGAGTGCGCCCTGCTCGCCGGCCTCCCGCAGTCCCCGTCGCGACTCAATCCCATCCGACACCCCGAGCGCGCGCTCGTTCGTCGGAAAACCGTTCTCAGCCGCCTCGCCGCCGCAGGAAATCTCCCCGCCGCCCGCATTTCCGCAGCATTCACCGAGCCGCTCACTCTGCGTCCGCTCCGCGAATCCAAGCCCGCCCCATGGCTCTCTCAAATTTCAAATTTCAAATCTCAAATCCCCACCACCCTCGACCTCCCGCTCCAGCGCGACCTCGAAGCCATCGTCCGCGAGGAGACCGCCCGCCTTAAGGATGCGAACCTTCGCCACGCCGCCGTTGTAGCCATCCACAATCCCACCGGGGAAATTCTCGCCCTCGTCTCCTCGGCCGATTGGAACGATCCACGTGGCGGCCAGATCAACGGCGCGCTTACCCCGCGCTCGCCCGGCTCCACGCTCAAGCCGTTCACCTACCTGCTTGCGATGGAGCGGCACCACCACATCCCGTCCTCGATCCTCGCCGACGTCCCCAGCCCGTTCCGCACCCCGCAAGGCCTCGACCTCCCGGAAAACTATGACCGCGGCTACCGCGGGCCGGTCACCCTGCGCGCCGCGCTTGCCTGCTCGCTCAACGTCCCCGCCCTCCGCGAACTCAATTCCCTCGGCGGCCCACGCCCGCTTCACCAGCTATTGGAAAATCTCGGCATCACCACGCTCGGCGGCGATTCCTCCATCCATGGCCTCGGACTCACGCTCGGAAACGCGCCCGTCCGCTTGCTCGAACTTACCAACGCCTACGCCACCCTCGCCCGCCAAGGAAATCACGTTCCGCCAATCCTCTTTCCTTCGAAGTTCGATGTTGGACGTTCAATGTTCGATGTTCGCAGCGCTTACCTCATCGCTGACATCCTCGCCGACTCCGCCGCCCGCGCGCCGTCATTCCAGCCCGGCGGCCCGCTCGACCTGCCATTCAAATGCGCGGTGAAAACCGGCACTTCCTCCGATTTCCACGACAACTGGTGCCTCGGCTTCACCCCGGAGTTCACCGTCGGTGTGTGGGCCGGAAATTTCGAACAACAGCCGATGAAGGGCCTCTCTGGCATTGCCGGAGCAGGTCCCATCTTCCACCGCGCGATGATCCGCTGTCATCGCGATAGTCCGCCGACCTGGTTTGAGCGGCCCGCCGGATTGGTCGAGATCACCATCGACCCCCGTAACGGAAAACGTGTCCCCGCCGCCGCCGCCCGGAACGCCCGTCGCGACCTCGCGCCGGCAGACCGGATTCCCGCCGCTGCCAGCGCAGCCGACTATGACGCCACCGGCAAGGCCTTGCTCGATCCCACCTTCGCCGAATGGTTCGCCAGCCGCTACAATTCCCGTCGCAACGAGCTTACCCTCAATTCCCACCAACCCGCCGTCGAGCCGCTCCGCATCATCAGCCCCGCAAATAACGCCACCTTTTTGCTCGATCCGGAAATCCCGTCCGGCTCCGACAAGCTGCGTCCCGTGACCAATCTCCCCGGCACCGCCCGCTGGCAGTCCACGACCCTGCGCATCGAGCCTGCCAGCCCCGAGCCCATCATCCACCTCACCGCCGGGACCCACACCCTCACCGCCACCGACCCCGCCAGCGGAGTCACCCACACCCTCACGCTGCGGGTCAAATCCCTGTAGCGGATTGGAAAATCCGCCCGGTTTTCCAACGGAAAATCAGTTGCGGTAACAGCAAAAAAACATAGTTTGGCGACATGAATTCAGAAATGTTCTTCCTCGCCCAAGCCGTGGGTGGCATCAGCATCACCTACTGGGTCATCATCGGCGTTTCCATGCTGGCCAGCTTCCTGATCAGCAACACGCTCAAGCGCCGCTTCACCGAGTATTCGCAAATCCCGATCCGCATGACCGGTGCCGAGGTCGCGGAGGCGATGCTCCGGCAGAACGGCATCAACGACGTCCAGGTCATCAGCACTCCCGGCCAACTCACCGACCACTACGACCCGGTGAAAAAAACCGTGAATCTCAGTGAAAGCGTCTACTCGGTGAATTCCGTGGCCGCCGCCGCTGTCGCCGCGCATGAGTGCGGTCACGCCGTCCAGCACCAGCAGGCATACGTCTGGCTCGGCTTGCGCTCCAAGCTGGTGCCCGCCGTGCAGTTATCCAGCAAGATGCTCAACTACATCATGATTCTCGGCTTCCTCGGCATCGGTTTCATGCACAACATGACCATGCTCTGGGTCTGGGTCGGCCTGTTCGCTGTGACCACCTTGTTCTCCTTCGTGACGCTGCCCGTCGAGTTCGACGCCAGCCGCCGCGCGCTCGTCTGGATGGAGAGCAGCGGGGTGGCCCCCAGCATCGACCATGAAAAGGCGAAAAACGCCCTTTTCTGGGCGGCCATGACTTACGTCGCCGCCGCCATCGGCTCGCTCGCCCAGCTGCTCTATTTCCTGATGATGGCCCTCAATCGCCGCGAATAAGCGGGCTGCTTTCATCCGGGGCGGGAACGTCTTGTCCAGACGTCATGCGACGAGACGCTCCTTCTCCGTAGCCCGCCCTTGCCTTGGCTGTCGGACGCCGTCTAGTGTCCACCCATGCCCGCCGAGACCCGCACGCGATTTTTCAAAACCGGAAGCCCGACCGATCCGGTGCGCCTGCGGGGTGGGGGCCAATTACCCGGGATCACACTCGCTTACGAATCCTGGGGCGAGCTCAACGCAGACCGCTCGAACGCAATATTCCTCTTTCACGCGCTTTCCGGCTCCCATCACGCCGCCGGGCTCAATAGCTCCATCAAAGGGGTGGGGGACCTCTGGCAGCCTGAACTCCACGAGGGCTGGTGGGAGGCGATGATCGGTCCCGGCAAGGCGCTGGATACCGACAAATATTTCATCATCTGCGCGAACTACCTCGGCGGTTGTTACGGCAGCACCGGACCGGCCTCCTTGAATCCGGATACCGGAAAACCTTGGGGCGCGGCATTTCCCGCGGTGTCGGCGGCGGACCAGGTGGAGGTTTTCACCCACCTGCTCGACCATTTCGGGATCGACACGCTTCACGGCGTGGTCGGCCCCTCCGTCGGTGGTTTGATCGCGCTGACCTTCGCCACTCGCTTTCCCGACCGCGTTCGCAACGTGATTATCCTCGCCTCCGGATTCAAAACCACCGTCCTCAACCGCCTCATCCTGTTCGAGCAAATCCTAGCGATCGAAAACGACCCGCATTTCAACGGCGGCGACTATTATGAAGCCGGCGCCCCGCTTTACGGCCTCGTGCTCGCCCGCATGATTTCCCACAAGACCTTCGTCCACCTCGACTCGATCGAGCGCCGCGCCCGTCAGGACGTCGTGCAGCCGGACGACGTGCTCGCCTGGTACCGGGTGCGCGACCAGTTCCAGAGTTACATGCTCCATCAGGGGAAAAAATTCGTCAAACGCTTCGACGCGAACACCTACCTCCGGATCATCGATCTTTGGTCCCGCTACGACGCCACCGAGGAGGGCGACGCGGAAACTCCGGCCGACTTGTTCGAGCGGGTCCGCCTCGCCGGCCAGCGTTGGCTGGTTTTTTCCATCGACTCGGATTTCTGCTTCTATCCCGAGGAGCAGGCGGAACTCGTGAAGCACCTGGAAGACGCCAAAACCGAC
>JBIHZT010000080.1:0-10047 GCA_044240265.1 Luteolibacter sp.
CCGTCGACACCTCCAAGGAAATCACCCTCAACTGGGACGACATCCTTCCAAAAGACCTCCGCAACGCCGCCCTCTTTCTCGACATCACCGGCTCACCTAACACCAACAGCGGCGAGGAAGGCCGCCGCAGCGCCCAGGCGCTCATCCAGCTCACCGACATCGGCCTCGCCTGGAAACTCACCACCACGGAAGCCTTCATCTACGCCTTTTCCTGCAACACCGGCGCGCCGCTCCCCGGCGTGAAAGTCGACATCTTCGGCGAAGACGCGGTTTCCCTTCAATCCGCCGCCACCGATGCGTCCGGCCTCATCACCGTCCCGCGCACCGATGCCGCCCGCCACCTCCACGCCTCGCTCGGAACCGATGGCTATCTCACCGCGTTCGACTCCACGCTCAACACCGTCGGCCTCTGGCATTTCCCGATCCGTTATTCCTGGAACAAATCCGCCGAAGCCACGCGCAAGGCATTCCTCTTCACCGACCGCTCGCTCTATCGCCCCGGCGAGACGGTTAGACTGAAGGGAATCATCCGCAGCCAGCGCGGCAACGCCATCGAACTCGCGAAAATCAGCCCCACCCGCGTCGTCATCGCCGATCCCACCGACAAGGAAATCCACTCCAGCCCGGTCACGATTTCCGACTCCGGCTCATTCGATTTCACCTATACCTTGCCCGCCGGAAAAACCGGCACCCACTCGCTCCGCCTTGAATACCCCGAGGAGCTCGCCCAAGCCGAAGCACTGGAAGACCAATGGGAAAAACAAGCGGCCATCCTCGCCAGCGCCCGCTTCGAGATGCCGCTGCGCGTCGAGGAATTCCGCCGCAATACCTTCGAGGTCGGTCAAGCCATCGCCGCCCCAGCACCGGGAGCCACGTCGATTTCCTCCGAGCTCACCGCGAAATACTATCAGGGCCAGCCCGTCGCCGCCGGGAAGGTGAAACACTTCAGCCGGGTCACCGCGCAGAATCCCTATCCGGAACGTTTCCGCGACTACCTCTTCGGCAACCACCGCAGCGACGACTGGACCTACTGGTATCACTACTTCGGATACCGCTCGGACGACGAGGAGAGTTCCGACAGCGCGGCCTCCCAGATCCAAGGCGAGACCCTGCTCTCCGCCGACGGCAAGGCCACCCTCACCGTCGCCATCCCACAGGCGGAATTCCCCACCACCCGCGAGGTCGTCATCTCCTCCGAAGTCACCGACGCTAACAACCAAACCCTAACCTCCACCGCCGAGACCACCGTCCACCCCGCGTCGGTCTACATCGGCGTTTCGAGAAACGACAAACTCCTCCGCGCCGGCGAGGCTCTGCCATTGAAACTCGTCGCCACCGACACCCACGGCGAGCCCTTCCCCGGAGCCGTCAAAGTCACCGCCACCCTCACCCGCGAAGTGAACTCCGCCGTGAAGTCCCGCACCGACTCCGGCGCGACCACCACCCGCAACGACGTCACGGTGGAAACCATCGTCACCTCCGAACTCACCCTCGATCCCGCCGCCTCCGCCGGGCAAGGCACTTCATTCACCGTCACCCCGAAGTCCAACGGCCGCCACTTCCTCACCGTCCGCGGCACTGATCCCGACGGCCGCGCATTCGCCACCGTCACCTACTTCAACGTCTATGGCACCGAGGAATACCCATGGCTCTATGAAGACGGCCTGCGCGTGAAACTCGTCGCCGAGAAGAAATCCTACAAGCCCGGCGAGACCGCGCGCGTGCTCGTTCTATCACCCATCGAAGGCACCGCGCTCGTCACCGTGGAACGCGAGAAAGTCCTGCGCTCGTTCCAAGTCGAACTCAAGGCCGACAAGCCCGTCATCGAAATCCCCATCACCGCCGACGACGCGCCTAACGCCTTCGTCTCCATCCTCATCATCAAGGGCGCTAAGGAATCCGCCCGCGAGCACAAGGAGCCGCAGCTCCGCCTCGGCTATTGCGAACTCATCGTGGAAAACCTCCGCGACCAGTTGGCCATCACCCTCGAAGCGCCAGCCACCTGCCGCCCCGGCGACGACATCACCCTAACCGGCACCGTGATCCTCGCCAACGGCCAACCCGCCGCCAAGGCGGAGGTCACGCTCTATGCCGAAGACGAGGGCACGCTCGCCGTGATGGGCTACGAAACGCCGAAGCCCATGGACTACTTCTACAAGCCCAGGAACCTTGACGTCGAGACCGGCACCTCGTTCGAGACCTTCATCCCCGAAAACCCGGAAATGCAGAATTTCTCCAACAAAGGCTTCTTCATCGGCGGCGGCGGCGACCTGAGCAAACTTGCCGACCTGCTCCGGAAAAATTTCGATCCCTGCGCCACCTGGGCTCCCGCGCTCGTCACCGACGCCAACGGGAAATTCACCCACACCTTCAAGTTCCCCGACACGCTCACGCGCTATCGGCTCATCGCCGTCGCCCATCAGGACGCCGCTAGATTCGGCCATGTCGAGTCATCCGTCGTGGTGAAAAAGGACCTGATGCTGGAACCGAAAACTCCGCGTTTCGCCAACCAGGCGGACACCTTCAATTCCCAAGTCCTTGTTCAAAACGCATCGACCTACACCGGCACCTGGGAGATTAAATTCAGCCCCGCCAACGGTCAGGAAACCCCGTGCGCCGTTCCCACCGGCCCCACCACCGAGACCGTCACCCTCGCCCCCGGCGCATCCACCACCGTCATCTTCCCGACCCGCGCGGACAACACCGGTGAAGCCGTGCTCACCTTCCATGCCACTCCGGTTTCCCTCAGCAACGCGAACCTGACTCCCAAGCTCACGCACGATCTATCCGACGCCGTCGAGTCCCGCTTCGCCGTGCAATACCCGATGCCGCTGCTCCGCCAGACCAAGCTCGTCACCCTCAATCAGCCCGGCACCAAACTCAATCTCCGCGACTCACTCGACGGCCGACTGCTAGACGGCACTGGCGAGATCGACCTCGAGTTCGCCCGCTCCCCGCTCGTAGAGGCCGCCGGTTCCGTCGATTTCCTGCTCCACTATCCGTACGGCTGCGTCGAGCAAACCACCTCCTCGCTCATCCCGTGGCTCGCCGTGGAGGATCTCAGCCCGGTCATCCCACGCTTCGCAAAAATGGATGAGAAAAAAGTCGCCGCCGCCATCCAGGCCGGGGCCGACCGGTTACTCTCCATGCAGCTTCCGGACGGCTCGTTCGCCTACTGGCCCGGCGGCACCTCGACCGTGCCATGGGCCACTTCCTACGCCGGCATGGGCCTGATGATGGCCGCCGACAAGGGCGCGAACGTACCCGACTCCGCCATCGAGTCGCTCACCAAATACCTCATCGAGAGCCTCCGCGGCATCGCTAACGAGAAATCCCCTTACGCGCTCGAAAGCCATATCCGCTCGCTGATGGTGCTCGCCATTTCCGGCTCGCCACAGCCCGCCTATCGGAACGTGCTCGTCGACCGCATTGCAAAGCTCACCCCCAGCGCCCGCTGCCTGCTCGCCACCGCCATTGCCACCGAGGACGAGGACAATGACGCGAACCTAGCAGTCGCCAAATCCGTGCTAACCTCCAAGGTTCCCTTCAAGCTCAAGAACGACGACTGGATGCCTTGGTCCGCCGACGAGGCCTATCAACTCATCGCCTGGCTCGCCATCGACCCCGAAGGCCCGGAGCCCACCAAGTCTCTCGATCGCATGCTCCACAACCGCAATCCTTACGGCGCATGGCACACCACCTGGGTCAACGGTTGGAGCCTTATCGCCATGGCGGAGTATGCCAAACACCAGGAACTCAGCGATACCCCGGTTTCACTCGCTTTCGAAACCGCCAGCGGCACCGAGACCATCACCCTCAGCAAAGAGCAGCCCACCGCCATCCGCTCCTTCAAACTAACACCCGATCTCAAGCTCGCCCTCAGCGCCGACCAAAGCGCCTGCGTCCGTATGAAAATCGCCGCAAAGCCGCAGATCGCCCCCACCCAGCCGGTCGCGAAGAACGGCCTCTCCATCGACCGCATTTACGAGCGCGTCAACGGCGACGGCTCCGCCACCATCCTCACCGAGCCACAGGTCGGCGACCTCATCCGTGTCTCCCTCCGCGTCTCCCTGCCCAAGGATTACACCCGCTACCTCGTCATCGAGGACCCGCTGCCGTCGCTTTTTGAAACCGTCAACACTGACTTCAAATCCCAGCGCGCCGCTGTCGGCATCCGCACCAGTGAGAACGATTGGCAGGTCAGCCACTCCGAGCTCCGCACTGACCGCGCCTCGTTTTTCCTCGATGAAGTCTGGCGCAAAGGCACCTACACCCTCACCTACCTCGCCCGCTGCACCATCGCCGGCCAAGCCACCGCTCCGCCCGCCAAAGTCGAGTCGATGTATGACCCGGAAAACTTCGCGCTCTCCGCCTCACGGGTTTTCACGGCGAAGTGATCGGCACCGATCTCAGCGGACGACTTCCGTGCCCACGCCGCCGTCGGTGAAAATCTCCAGCAGCAGCGCGTGCGGCAGGCGGCCGTCGACGAAGTGAACCTTGCGGACACCGGCGTTCAGTGCGTCCACCGCGCTGCGGATTTTCGGGATCATGCCGCCGGAAATCGTGCCGTCCGCGATCAATGCGTCCGCCTCTTTGCGGGTGACGGACTTGATCAGCGTGGATGGATCCTTAGGATTGGAAAGCAGGCCGGGGACGTCGGATAGATAGACGAGTTTCGCCACGCGCAGTTCCTTCGCCAGCGCGGCGGCTGCTAGATCCGCGTTGATGTTGAGCGGCTTGCCAGTCGCCAACTCGGCGGCGAGCGGGGAAATCACCGGCACGATCCCGGCGTTGTGCGCGGCGTCCATGTGCGCGAGCTGGCAGCCCACCACCTCGCCGACGCGACCGATGTCGATGCGGTTTCCATCCGCGTCGGTGCCTTTGATTTTCTCGCCGAGGAACACGTCATTTCCCGGAATCCCCACCGCCTTGCCGCCGAAATCGCGGATCATGCGGACCAGACCGGGATTGATTTCCTCCGACAAAACGCGGGCGACGATGTCGATCGCCTCATCCGTCGTGACACGAAATCCGCCGACGAATTTCGCCTCCAGTCCGGCCGCCTCCATCGCCGCCGAGATCGCCTTGCCGCCGCCGTGGACGACGATGGGATTGATGCCGGCGACTTCGAGGAAAACGATGTCGCGCATGACGCGGGCCACCAGATCCGGATCCTCCATCGCCGAGCCGCCCATCTTGATCAGGAACGTCATGCCGCGGAAGGCTTGCAGATAGGGCAGGGCTTCGATGAGGGAATTGGCTTTTTCGATGGGGTCCATGGCGGGTCAGGAATCGGAAGGAGGTTTCTTGGTGCGCGGAGTCTTGGTCGCGGCGGTCGTCTTGGCAGTAGTTTTCTTCGCAGCGGTTTTTTTCGTCGCTGCTTTTTTGGCGGGAGCCTTTTTCGTTTTTGTTTTCGGCATCTTGATCGCCAGCTCTGGCTCCGGCTCCGGCTCCAGCTCCGGCTCGGGCTCGGGCTCGGGCTCGTGATAAGACGGTTGCAGAGGCTGAATTTCGAGCAGAGAGGGTTTTTTCTCCAGCACCAGCGCCACAACCAACGCGGAAATGATGACAATTAGAAAGGGCAGACCCGGCAGCCAGATCGACGCGATTCCAAAGGCGCTCCACTGCGCCACAAGCAGCACTCCGGCGAGCCCCGCGGTTCCGAGATACCGCGCGAATTGAGACGCCCCGCACAGCGCGGTCATCGCCAGGACTACCACCGACAGAAGCAGGATTTCCCAGCCTTCTGACAAGTTTGGGAATTCGGCCGCTTCAGTAAGCCCGCCGCTCGACGCGATGGCTGCGATCGCCGCGGCGACACCGCGCGAGAACGCCCGGGTAGTCGGATCCGCGGCGGTTTGATCGTCACGCAGGATGACCGGGTCGGGCGCTTGTTTGGGGAACAGCTCGTCACCGCCGTCGATCAAGGCTTCGGCGGAAATTTCGGCGTAGCCGGAAATCGGTTTCAGCGGCATCGCCAGCCGTCCGGCTTCGTCGATGGGCAAGATGGGACCGGACGGACCGAGTTTGAGAAATTCCCCCAATCGCACCTCCACGCCATCCAAGGGCAGATCGAGCCGTTGGAGGACGGTGAGCAGGGAAAACGAAAAAACCACGCGGTCTTCCCAACGCGCCATCAGCGGAAGAAACTTGAGCGGAGGCTCCGATTCGAGCACGGAAAAACCGGTGATCGTCGATTCACCACCGAGGATGACCCCAGGGATCGGAAGACGGTTCACCAGCGGCAAGGCCGCCGCGTCACCCTTGATTTTCCCGACCGGGATCGAGGCCCGCCGCAAGGTCGGCGGCATCGGTGCGGCCACCACGCCGCGCGATAGCGGCACGGTCATCACCAGCGAATCGAAGCCGGCCAGCGATTTCTCCAAGGCGGCCAGCCCGATGGGGTCCGGCTTTTCCCAAGCGAAGACCGCCGCGGTGGCGGCCTTTTTCGCTCCGAGGCGCTGGAAATTCGACAAAATCACTGCCAGATCGATCGGCGCGGGCGGGTTGGTTTGGAAAAATCCCTGCAGGTCGTCGCCCAGTGAAACGATGAGCGGCGCCTGGCGACGGTCGGGCTTCGCATCCGACGAAAAGGTCCGGAGTTTCCACGGATCCACATGGGTTCCCGCGCCTGAAATGAAAAGCGGCCCGTTCGCGGAACCTCGGGCGACGGTTGCAAAAGCCGCGCGATCCAGCGGTGTTCCAGGGATCCATTTCCAAGCCACCAGCGTCACCACCGCCGAAACGAGCAACACCCAGAGCCGGAGTTGGAACTTGGCGCTCACGCTTGGGATTTCCGAATCGCCGCCAGGACGGGAGCAAGCGGGGCTTCAAGTGCGGTCCCGGCGGTCACCTCGCCGAGCAGCCGCGCGGCCGTCGCGATGTGCGGGCGATACCACTCGTCGCCACGGTTTTTCACGATGTTTCCGTAAGCCCCGAGCGCCTGCATCAGGCGTTGCGCGGCGCACTCGTGGAAGAGGGTTTCCAGCGGGCGCTCGTCGGCGATTTCCTCCCACAGCGTGAGGAGCAGCTCCCGCTCCTCGGCGGAATGGTCCAGATAGGGATCGAAAATGAGCGACGCGAGATCGTATTCCTGGCGCCCGCGGCGGAGGCCCTGGAAATCGATCAGCCAGACCTGGTCGTCCTTGATCATCAAATTCTGCGACTGGAAATCCCGGTGCACGAGATGCCGCGCGACGGTGCCGAGGCGCTGCGAGAGCTCGATGAACGCCTGATTTTTACGCAGTGCCGCTGCCTCCCCGTAGAGGTCCAGGAAATCCTCGACCATGTATTCGAAAAAATACTCCTGCTCCCAGCGGTAGAGCGCCGCGTCGAAGGGCGGCATCAGGTGGAACTCCTTCGCCGGCTTCGCGTAAAACAACTTGTCCACCTGCTCGAACGCCGAGCGGTAAAGCGGCAACCGCTCCGCAAACGGCCGGTCCTTGAGCGATAGCAAATCCACGTCGCCCAGGTCCTCGACCAGCGCCACGCGGTAGCGCGCGCGGTCATGGATGATGGCCGGCACGCGGAGTTTCGCCTGTTTCAGGAACTGCGCGACCGGGATGAACTGGGCGTTATCCTCGCGCTCCTCCGTCCAGTGCACGCCAATGAACGGCTCGTGGCCGGGGGTTTTCACCCGGACGATCGTGCGGCCCGAGGCACCGCGCTTGATCGGTTCGAGAGTGATGCGCACGGTCGGGTCCACTCCGAGGAATTGGCGCACGGTGGAAAGGATCGCTTCGGTTGGCATGGGCGGGGGAAACTAGCGTGAAAAACCGCCCGTCTGCCAAGGGAAATCCCGCAGCATCACTCGTGGTGAAAAAACCACAGCAACACCATCAAGCCCACGCCGATCCCCCATAGCAGCCAGTTGTTGGTGAAAAAATACGGATAAATCATCAACGCCAGCCCGATGGATTTCGGCTGCCACAGGTCCAGCCTGCGCCCGTAGGAAAAGGCACCCCAGCCGATCGTTCCGAAGACGAAGCCGGCAAGAATGTTGTAGGGATCGAGACTGAAGTTCATTTACTAAAGGCACCTTAAGTGATCTTACCGAAATACCCAGCATGAGTTTTCCGAAATAAAATCGCACGTTCCATATAAAAAGTCAGACTTTTTGACAGAAACTCTTCTTGTGTCTTTTGTCCCACGAGGCAAGTTTACGCAGTCATGAGCATGAACAACCGGAAGAGATGGATTGCGCCGTGGAAGGATTCGGCAACGAAGCCGGTGATCTACCATTGCATCTCGCGGGTAGTGGGGAGGGATTTTGTGTTGGAGGTGGACGAACGCGAACATTTCCGGATGCTGATGCGGATGTGCGAGAAGTTCTCCGGTTGCCGGGTTCTGTCCTATTGCCTGATGTCCAATCACTTCCATCTCTTGCTGGAAGTGCCGCCGATGCCGGAGGGCGGCCTTTCCGACCAGGAGTTTCTGCAACGGCTTGGCGCATTCTACAGCGAGGCGCAGGTGGCGGACGTGGTCCGGGAGATGGAGGAAGCCGCCTCAGTCCGCACGCGGGGTGAATTTGAATTACCGCCGTTGGATGAAATGGGGCGGCCATTGACTCCGGCCCAGGAAATGGCGGTGGCAAAGCAGCAGGCAGCACGAAGGCTGGAGGAAATCCGCAGCCGCTACACCCGGCGGATGCATGATTTGAGCGAGTTCATGAAATCCCTGCTCGAGCGCTTCACCAAATGGTTCAACCGCAAACACTCGCGCTCCGGCACGCTGTGGCAAGACCGCTTCAAAAGCGTGATCGTGGAAAGCGGCGTGGCGGCGCGGACGATGGCGGCCTACATCGACTTGAATCCGGTGCGAGCCGGCATGGTGGCCGATCCAGCGGAGTATCGGTGGAGCAGCTACGGAGAAGCGGTGGGCGGCGGGACAAAGGGAAATGGGAAAAAGGCGCGCGAAGGCTTGGTGCGGGCGTATTTTTGCGATCAGGGCGTGGGGTTCGAAGCGGAAAAGTGGCGCGAGGTTGCGCGTTTGTATCGGCGGTTGATGGGGCTGGCTCTGGGCGGAAATCCGGGACCGGCTGCGGCTTCACAAACGGCAAGTGGTCTGGGCCAAACCACGCAAAACACGGCGGAAATGCTGGAAAACCAGGATAACGAAACCGTGTTGAAGGACCTGGGAATGTCGAAAATGTTGCGCTACCGGATACGGTATTTCACGGATGGCGCGGTGATCGGCAGCAAAGAGTTCGTGAACGAGGCGTTTGCCAGTGCGCGGGAGCGCTTCGGACCGAAGCGCAAGAACGGTGCGCGGGCGATGAGAGGCAGCGGCAGAGGCGCCAAAGGGCAGTTGTGGAGCTTGCGGGATCTGCGGGTAAAGGTATGACCCGGGTTTCAATCAACGATTGATTTCACTTCTCCAGCGGAGCGGATGATCCATTGATCGGGGAAAATCGCCGCCTTCTCACGCAATTGCAGGAAACAGGAGTGAATGCTTCCACAACACGACTCCGCCGCGGGTCGCGAGCGTGCGGATTCCGGTTTCCGGGATTGTGGCGGCAGAGGAAATCCGTTTGCCTCGCTCCATGACAAAAAGCTCACGCCGTCCGATTCTAGCCGCTGCCGCCATGACGGCAGCGCTTCACGCCGCCCCGCCACAGACTCCCGGAGCTGGCAGCGGCAGTGCCAGTTGTGGCGCGGAAATGCTGCCGAAGCCCGCCATCAAAAAAGCCATGTCGGATTTCATCGCCGCCAAGGAAATCGCCGGCTCCGTCACCCTGGTGGCGGACGGGACCAACATTTTCCACCTGTCTGCCGACGGACTGGCGGACATCGAAAACAAAACGCCGATGGCGGTGGATTCGATTTTCTGGATCGCCTCGATGACCAAGCCGATCACCGCCACCGCCGTGATGATGATGCAGGAAGAGGGGAAACTTTCGGTGGACGATCCCGTTTCCAAATACCTGCCGGAGTTCACGGGCGACAAGGCGGGCATCACGATCCAGCAATGCCTCACCCACACCAGCGGCTTGAGCGAAGTCACGGGGGAGGAAAGCGAAAGCGTCACCACGCTCAAGCAGCTGATGCC
>JBIHZT010000525.1:0-3246 GCA_044240265.1 Luteolibacter sp.
ACACGTTCATCATCTCGAACTGGCGGACCACCGCATTGCCATAAAACGTATGCCGCGCGGCGATGCGCGGGATGACGGCGTCCGCCACCAGCTCCTCGCCGTCCACGTAGATCCGCGGCTTCCACGAGGTGATGTTCATGTAACAGCGCAGGTAGTCCACCACGCGCACCTCGTGCCCCCGCGCCTCGGCGGCGGTGACCAAGGCGTTGGTGCTGTAAAGCTGGGCGTTGCGGGAGAGAATGAGAATTTTCATGCGGGAAAAGGATCGGAAGCGGTAAGCAGGAAGTGCGCCTGCGTCCAATAGTCATGCCGCCGGACGGTCAATCAGAAAAAGGTTTCTTCGCCGTCACTCGGCAGTGCGGGCTTGAGTGCCGCGGGCGGTTGGTATTTGATCGCCACCCATGAGTGACCCTGCCTGCCCGCTGTGCGAGATGACCGATGTTTTGACCCACGCCGACCGCTACGAGTGTGTCACCTGCGGTCACGAATGGCCGTTGGAAGCTGCGCCGGAAGAAGCCGCCGCCGACCGGGTCGTCAAGGACGCCTACGGCAACGTGCTCGCCACCGGCGACATCGTCGCCATGATCAAGGATTTGAAGCTGAAGGGCAGCTCGCAGGTGCTGAAAGTGGGGACGAAATCCAAGCCCATCCGCCTGGTGGACGGCGATCATGAGATTTCCTGCAAAATGGACGGCCTGGACATCGGCCTGAAGGCCTGCTTCGTGAAGAAGATCGTGAGTTGATCCCGGCTGCGGGAGTGTTTGGTGTTTTCACTGGAAATCCGTTCACGCCCGCGCATAGTCCGCGCATGGGGATGACGCGCTTTCAAAAACTGGCCACAGCGGCCTTGGTTTCGGTGCTGGTGCTGATGTTTGTGGGCGCGATCGTGCGGGTGACCGGGGCGGGGATGGGCTGTCCGGACTGGCCGACCTGTTGGGGTTGCCTGATTCCGCCGACGAAGGTGGAGGAGGTGGATTTCTCCAAGCTGCCGATTGAGAAATTCCAGCGCAAGGCGGAGAGGATGGGCCGCGATCCGGCGACGATCTCGGAGGAAAGCCTGCGCCAGGAGTTCAACCCGCGGCACGTGTGGACGGAGTTCATGAACCGCTTGACGAGTCTGCCGGTGGGTTTCTTTTCTCTGGCCACATTCATCGCCGCATTCTGGCAGCGGGAGAAGCGGCCGCTGGTGTTCTGGATGGCATTCACCTCGCTGGCGGTGGTGCTCATCAACGCCTGGATGGGGGCGCGGGTGGTTTACAGCGGGCTGAGTCCGGGCGTTCTAACCACCCATCTCGCGCTGGCGATGTCACTGCTGGGAACGATGATGTATTGCGCATGGCGTGGGACCGACACGCCGTGGCGGATCGAGTTGGACGCGCCGGTGCGCGGGAAACTCCGGCTGGCGGTGACGGCTTTGTTGGTTGTCATCGTGATTGAGGGGATTTCCGGTTCACAAGTCCGCGAAATGACCGATGAGATGGCGAAGGTTCATGGGAACGTAGCTCGGGAAACCTGGACCGGCGAGCTGGAGCGATCTTGGGTTTACTTGATCCACCGCAGTTTTTCCTGGGCGGTGTTAGCCGCGGCGGTGTGGGCGTGGCTGCTGACCAGGCGGCACCGGATCGGTGGCCCGGGCCGGGTCGAAAAAGTCGCGGTGGGCATCGTGATCGCGCAGATGGTGCTCGGCGTGGTGATGGCGCAGATCCACATTTATTCGTGGGTGCAGGTGCTGCACGTCGGGCTCGCGGCGATCCTGCTGGCGTTTGTGTGGCTGTGGCGTTTCGGGATTTCCCGTCAGTCCGTGGCTTGATAGATTTTCATTTCCGCGATCCATTCGGCGACTTTCGGATCAAGCCACGGATGATTGGTTTCTCCGTTGGAAACGGCCTCGCGGATGGTCGTGGCGGATGCCGGATGGCCGATGTCCGGAACGAGGTGGAGTCGGTAGCCTTCGCGGGATTGAGGAACATCCCCCCGCGCAAGAACGATGAACTCGACGAGCTTCGCCAGGCGTTCGGGATTTTTCCAGCGGGGCAGGGATTCCCATTGGTCGCCACCCATGATCCAGAAGAGCCGGGCGTCGGGAAACCGATCCGCCATGGCCTCGGCGGTTTGATAGGAATAACTCGGACCGGGTTGGTGGAGTTCGAAATCATCGACCACGGCCCACGGCAGGTCTTCGGTCGCGAGGCGGAGCATTTCGCAGCGATCCTCGCCGCTTGCCGGCTGGCTGCCCGCTTTGTGTGGGGAAATCCGGCACGGTAGGAATCGGATTTCATCGAGGTCCAGCGCCTCCCTGGCCAGCGTGGCGAGATGGATGTGCCCGAGGTGGACGGGATCGAAGGTGCCGCCGAACAGGGCGATTTTTCTCGGCGCGGGCATGGCGGGCGAAGACTAGGAGGGAACCGGCAGCGATTCAAGCGTCGCCGTGCTTTACCAGTGGCGGGAAACGTGGGCAGCTTTCCGCCGAGTGACGAATGCATTTCAAATTCTGGGAACCGGGCCGCGGCTGGTTCTATCCGACGAGACCTTGCGCGACTTGTTTCGAGAGGCGGGGAAACAGGCGCACCCGGATGCCGGTGGCGGAGAAGGGGAGTTCTCGGCGCTGCGCGAGGCTTTCGCCATCGTTTCGAGTCCGTCACGGCGGTTGAGGCATTGGTTGGAATTGCGCGGCACACCGGGCGACGTCCGCGGTAGCATCGAGAACTCGCTGATGGAGGTTTTTTCCGAGGTCGGCGCGGTCACCCAGCAGGCGGAGTCCTGCATCCGCAAGCGCGAGGAGGCGAAGTCCGTGCTGGTCCGGGCGATGTTGGAGGGGGAAACCCAGAAATGCCGGGAGGCGGTGGAAAGGGCGATTTCCAAAGTGGAATCCCTGATCGCCCGCGAGTGTGCGGGTTTTCCCGAGTGGGAAATTTCCGACCAGCCTGACATCTCCGCCGCCTCCAAAGCGGCGAGAAACCTGGCGTTTCTCGAAAAGTGGCGGACGGGCCTGCGCGGATGTTACGCGAGATTGGTCTAGCGGACGGGTATCGCCTTGGGGGCGACGATGATGGCCTTGGGCGGATTTTTCCCCGGGTCACCGGTTCGTGAAAATTCGGAACTGCTGCTGATATACCAGAGGAACACCCCGCCGCCGATGACCGCGACGAAGGTGAAAAAAATGATCAGGATGCCGAGGCAGGATTTCATGACGGTTTATCGAGGGCGGATGCGCTGAGCTAGCCAGATGGAAGTGCCGCCTTCCGC
>JBIHZT010000526.1:0-3244 GCA_044240265.1 Luteolibacter sp.
GGGCACCTCGCGCAAGGCCCTGGCCACCGCCTTGAGCAGCAGGACGGCGGGCAGCAACCGGTCGCTGATCGGACGCTTGCGGTTTTCCTCCTCCAGCCATGCCAGCGAGCGGCTCATGTCGATGCGGGTTTGCAGATAGTAGTGAGGGATCTCCCGGTTCGACTTCGACATGGCGGCGGCGATTGCGCGGCGCATGCCGTCGGAACCCTTCGCCGGAGCCGCATGGGGAATGTCGGCAGCTTGTTCCGCGGCGATCTTGCGTGCCCGGGGAGAGATGCGGGGTCTCGTCACGGGGGGAGCGACCGGCTTGGCGGCATGCTCGACATCCTCGCGGGTGATGAGGCCGCCGGGACCTGTGCCGGTGAGTCGGGTAAGATCGACTCCGAGTTCGGTAGCGATCTTACGGGCAAGCGGAGAAACATGCGGCTCGGGCGCGGCTTCCGTTCCGATCACGGCGATCACTCCGCCGACGGGGATTTTCCGGCCGATTTCCGCGACGAGTTTTTGAACCACGCCGGACTCGAAGCACTCGATTTCGATGAGGCCCTTGTCGGTTTCGACTTCGGCGATGACGTCACCGCGCTTCACAGCGTCGCCGGGCTTGACGAGCCATTTCATGACGGTCGCGGATTCCATATCCGCGCCGAGGCTGGGCATGACGAAGTCAGACATGATGGGATACGAGATTTCTAACCGCAGTGACGATCGATTCTATCTGGGGCAACGCGGCCTGCTCCAGGTGGTGCGCGTAGGGGATGGGAACCTCCGCGCTGCAAAGCCGTGCGACCGGTGCGTCGAGTTCGTAAAACGCCTGCTCGGTGATGCGGGCGCTGATCTCCGCGGAGATGCCGCCGCTGCGCCAGCCCTCATCGACGATGAGCGCGCGATGGGTCTTCGCCACGCTGGCCATGATGCTGGCGTCATCCAGCGGGCGCAGGACGCGCAGGTCGATGACCTCGGCGTCGATGTTTTCCTTTACTAGATTTCCCGCGGCGACCAGCGACTTGGGCAGACTCGCGCCGTAGGTGAGGATGGAAACGTCGGTGCCCTCGCGGTGGATGCGGGCATTTGAAATATCAGCGGGTCCCGCGCCTTCAGGCAACTCGCCCTCCATGTTATAGAGCGTCTGGTTTTCAAAAATCAGCACCGGGTCCGGATCTGCCAGAGCGGTGGCGAGCATGCCGTAGCCGTCCGCGATGGTGGCGGGTGTGACCACCTTGATGCCGGGGATGTGGGCATACCAACCCTCCAGGCTGTGCGAGTGCTGCGCGGCGAGTTGTTTCCCGCCGCCGGTGGCGATGCGGATGACCAGCGGCACATTGAACTGTCCCCCGGACATGTGCAGCAGGGTGGCGGCGGTGTTCATGATCTGGTCGAGCGCGAGCAGGCTGAAATTGCAGGTCATGATCTCGACGATGGGCCGCATGCCGCCGAGCGCGGCACCGATGCCGGCACCGACAAAGATGGACTCGGAGAGCGGCGTGTCGCGGATGCGCTCCGGTCCGAACTCCTCCAGCATGCCGCGGGTCACAGCGAAGCAACCGCCGTAGTGGCCGACATCCTCGCCCATCAGAAACACCCGCGCGTCCTTGAGCATGGCCTCGCGAATTCCTTCGCGCACCGCCTCGCGGAACGTGATTGTCCGGGGTTGATGGTTCGGTTTCATGATGAGTTCACCTCCGAATAGACAAAGCGTGTGAGATCATGGACCGGTTCCAGAGTCCCGGCTTCGGCAAATTCCACGGCAGCATCGATTTCCCGCGCTACTTCCGCTTCGACGGCTTCGTAATCCTCATCCCCAAGCACACCGGCGGCTTTCATTTTCCCGAAAAACAGCGGGATGGGATCGCGCTTTTTCCACTCGGCGACCTCCTCCTTGGAGCGGTATAACTCAGCGTCAAACATCGAGTGAGGGCGGAATCGATAGGTCCGGCATTCCAACAGGTAGGGCAGCCCCTTGCGCACCTTCGCCACCGCCTTTTCGGCAGCGCCACTTACCGCGAGCACGTCCATGCCATCGACGGCGGCATTGGCGACATTGTAACTGTCGCCCTTGCGCGCGATCTCGGTGACGGATTCCGTGAAGCGCAGGGCGGTGCCCATGGCGTAGAGATTGTTCTCGCAAAGAAACAACACCGGAAGCTGCCAGAGCGCGGCGAGGTTCAGCGCCTCGTGGAATTCACCCTCCGCCACGGCTCCCTCGCCGAAGAAACACACGGTCACCTGTTTACGGTTCTGCATCTTGTCCGCCAGCGCCAGTCCGACAGCGAGCGGCAGACCTCCGCCGACGATGGCGTTCCCGCCGTAGAAGCGCGTCCTGGCGTCGAACAGATGCATCGAGCCGCCCCGGCCATGGGCACAGCCTTCCTGCTTGCCGTACATTTCCGCCAGGATCGCTCCGGCGGAGATGCCGCGGGCGAGTGCCTGGCCGTGCTCCCGGTAGGTCGCAACTACGGCGTCCATTTCCAGCAAGTGCCCGATGACACCGGTGGCGACGGCCTCCTCGCCATTGTAAAGATGCATGAATCCGCGGATCTTCGAGGCACTGTAGAGTTCCACACATTTTTCCTCGAAGCGCCGTATCAGCACCATCTGCCACAACAGGCGGCGCGCGTGCTCGCGGTCAGGGAGGCTCCGGGTCACGTTGATAGCGGCGGTGGTCGACACGGGCGTTGGGTGTTAGTGATTCTCTTGCCGGGCGTGAAGGTGATGGCTCTCGGATTCCGTCAACTCGGTGACCGCCTCGACGTAGTGAATGTAGTCGGCGTAGGTGGCTACGAAGGTGCGGCCGGCTTCAACGCTGTCGCGAGCATGCGCCTTCCGCTCCATCATTTCAGTGAAACGTTTGACAATCCCAACTTCCACGGCTTTTCCGAGCTCGTGGGCGAGTTCCTCCGCCGAGCCCTGCTGGATGGCTTTTTCGGCGGCTGCGATGCCGGGGCTGATCGAGCCCGCCGGCTTGAGCCCACTGAAGGCGACACCTTCGCCCGCCCGATGGACCCGGACCAGTGTCTCGAAAAAATGTTGGTCGGCAAGCTCACGGGCGTCGTCACCCAGACCGCGGACCTTCAACGTTCGGGCAAACTCTTGGCGGATCTTCTCTTCATCCGCAGGCTTGACCCACTTCAGGACGGACGTCACCTCGCCCTTTTCGAGAGCCAGCCTGGCCTCCAGCACGACCGGCCCGTCTAGGGCGTCACAATGCGCCCCGGCAGGGCTAACGAAAATGGACTGAAGAAATATT
>JBIHZT010000057.1:0-11317 GCA_044240265.1 Luteolibacter sp.
CTACGTCGAGGGCGAGATGTATTTGAAGCAGCTCTTCGTCAGTCTGGCCGGGGCGCTGGATGCCTTCGCGCCGGATCTGGTGATCTGGATTTCCGGCGCGGACAACCACCGCAACGACCGCTTCGGCCAAATGCATCTTTCGCTCAAGGACATCCAGCGGCGCGACGAAGTCCTGCTAGGCGCGTTCATCAAGAACCGCATCCCGGTGGCCGTGCTCTACGGCGGCGGCTACAACCGCCAGCCCGAGTTCACCGCGAAGCTGCATCGCAACACCATCGCCACCGCCAAGAAGCTCGCCAGCGAGTTCCGCGGGCTCTGAGGTTGATTTCCCCGAGGATTCGGCATCCCGGTTGCTTCCCGGGACTTCATGTCCAAAGGTCTCGCAATCCTCACCTCCGGCGGCGATTCCGCCGGAATGAATCCCGCCGTCAAGTGCGCCGTCGATTACGCCACCCAGAAAGGCTACGAGACGCATCTCATCTACGACGGCCTGCGCGGCTTGATCGCCGACAACATCGTGCCCGCCACCCGCGAGCTGGTGTCCGGCATGCTGCACCACGGCGGCACGCGGCTCCGGTCGTCGCGCTCGCCGGAGTTTTTCGACATCGAGGTCCGCAGAGTGGCTTTTGAAAATTTGAAACGCCGCGGCATCGGCAAGCTCATAGTCATCGGCGGTGACGGCTCGTTTCGCGCGCTCAACCAGTTTTACAGCGACTTCGGCGTGCCCTTCGCCGGCATTCCGGCCACCATCGACAACGACATCGCCGGCACCGACTACTGCCTCGGCGTGGACACCGCGCTCAACGTGATCCGCGAGGCGGTGGATTCGATCCGGGACACGGCCGCGTCGTTTTCCCGCGCCTTCGTCGTTGAGGTGATGGGCCGCCATTGCGGCTACCTAGCTCTAACCAGCGCCCTCGCCTGCGGAGCGGAAATCTGCCTTGTCCCGGAAATCCCCTACAACCTCGACACCATCGGCGCGCGCATCAAACACGACATCGCCAACGGCCGCCGCTACGTCATCGCCGTCGTCGCCGAAGGGACGAAAATGGGCGACTATCTCACCCGCTGGATCAACGACTCCATCGGCATGGAGGCCCGCCTAACCGTGCTCGGCCACATCCAGCGCGGCGGCTCGCCCACCGTGCTCGACCGGGTGATGGCCTATAAATTCGCGGTCGCCGCCGTCGATTCGCTGGAAGCGGGCCAGACGAACTCGATCATGGTCTATCGAGACGGCAGCTACGGCCACCTGCCGATCCACGAAGTAGCCGATTCGAAATACAAACTCGACCCCGCGCTGCTCAAACTTGCGGGTCCGCTGGCGTCGTAAATGTTATTTCACCACCACCGGCGGCGGGAACGGTTGTTCGGAAATGATCCAGTCCTCGTTCTTGTCGCTGAAGGTTTTCAACGCCCATTCGCTCGGGAGCAGGGCGACTAACCATCCGTTGGAGTCACGGGCCAACGCCGCGCCGAGCGAAAGCGCCGGACGCGCTTCGGGCGCGAGCGGATCACCCTCCTTAGGCTTCAGCCAGCGGGCGAGCGACCAGTTCGCCGGCTCGATCCGCGTCTCGGCGGCATACTCGCCTTCGAGGCGGTATTGCAGGACTTCGAATTGCAGCGGACCGACCGCGCCGAGCAGTGGGATCTGCGGGCCTTCGCTGTCGATGAGCACGAACTCGCTGGCCACGCCTTCCTTGAGCAGCTGTGCGAGACCGTCGCGGAAGCGCTTGTATTTCGCGGTGCTCTTGTTGTGCAGGAAGGAAAAACATTCCGGCGCGAAACGCGGGATTTCATCGAAGGTTATGCCGGGCAGCGAGGAAAGCGTGTCGCCGATGAGCAAATCGTAATTTCCCACCAGGCCGACCACATCGCCGGCGTAGGCGTCATCCACCGTTTCTCTTTCGCGGGCGAAGAGGCGCTGCGAATTGGCGAGTCTAACCTTCTCGCCGGTGCGGCCGTTGATGACGTCCATGTCGCGCTTGAACTGCCCGGACACGATGCGGACAAACGCGATCCGGTCGCGGTGCTTCGGGTTCATGTTCGCCTGGATCTTGAAGACGAAGGCGGAGAATTCCTCGGACGCCGGATCGATCATCATCCCGCCGCTCTCACGCGGGGTCGGCGGTGGCGAGAGTTCGAGGAAACGGTCTAGCAGGAGCTGCACGCCGAAGTTGTTAGCAGCACTGCCGAAGAAGACGGGCGTAAGCTCGCCGGCGAGGACTTTTTCCAAATCGAACTCCGCGCCGGCGCCTTCCAGCAGTTCCAGCTCGTCGCAAACTTGCAGATAGGTTCCCTCCTCCACCGCTTCCTTCACGCTCTCGTCCTCGATGCCGGTCACCGCCACCGGCGCGCGATAAGCGCCGTGAACCGTGCGTTGGAAAAGGTGCACCTGCTTCTGCTCGCGGTCATAAACCCCGCGGAAGCGCGGACCGTCGCCGAGCGGCCAGTTGACCGGATAAGCGTGGATGCCGAGCACGGATTCCAACTCATCGAGCAGATCCATGGAAGGCCGGGCCGGGCGGTCCAGCTTGTTCATGAAAGTAAAAATCGGCACGCCCCGGCGGCGGCAGACTTCGAAGAGCTTCCGGGTCTGGCTCTCGATGCCCTTGCCGGCGTCCACCACCATCACGGCGGCGTCCACGGCAGTTAGAACGCGGTAGGTGTCCTCCGAGAAATCCTTGTGTCCCGGCGTATCGAGGATGTTGACCACGCAGTCCTTGTATTCGAATTGCAGGACCGTTGAGGAAACGGAGATACCCCGCTGTTTTTCCAAATCCATCCAGTCCGAGGTCGTCGCGCGCTGGTTTTTCCGGGCGGTGACGCTGCCGGCCAGGTTGAGGGCGCCGCCATAGAGCAGGAATTTCTCCGTCAGCGTCGTTTTCCCGGCATCCGGGTGGGAAATGATCGCGAACGAGCGGCGGCGTGTCACCTCACGCTGGAGCGCGGGAGAAGGGATGGCATAGGGTGAGACAGACATGAAATCGGGCCGCAGGGACTAAACCCCGGCAGTCTTCCGATCAAGCACGGGATGCGACCACCCGCTCCAGATTGCCCGGTTAGGCCATATTCATAGCCCCTCGGGAAGGCGGGGAAACGGTCTGTTTCCGACTCAGGCGGGCCGATTTCCCGAAAACTCGGATTCTTTATAAAAAAATCTTGCGCACCCGGGACCCCCGTGGTGTTCTCCCCGCCCGCCCACAAGGGCGGACCAACTCTATTTCCCATTCGGCCATGGCCTACGCAGTGATCAAAACCGGCGGTAAACAATACCGCATCCAAGAAGGCGACAAATTCGATGTCGAGAAACTCGATGCCGAAGTCGATTCGACTGTCACCTTTGACGTCCTGATCGTCGGTGAAGGCGAGACCGTGAAAATCGGCGCTCCACTTGTGGAGGGTGCTTCGGTGACCGCCAAGGTCGTCAATCAGTATCGCGGTCCCAAGGGTGTCGCCTTCAAGTTCAAGCGCCGCAAGGGCTTCCACAAAACCAAGGGCTTCCGTCGCAGCCTGACCACTCTCGAGGTCACCTCGATTGCCGGGTAATTTTCCACCACTCACCTACCTACTTCCATGGCCCATAAAAAAGGACAAGGCTCCGTCAAGAACGGTCGCGATTCCCGCAGCAAGCGCCTCGGCGTGAAGAAATTCGGCAGCCAGGCCGTGATCGCGGGGAACATCATCATCCGCCAGCGCGGCACCAAGGTCCATCCGGGCTTGGGCGTCGGTTGCGGTAAGGACCACACGCTCTTCGCCCTTGTAGATGGCCGCGTGTTCTTCGACAAGGAAGGACGTCGCGTGAATGTCATCCAGCCGACTCCGGCAGCAGTGGCGGCCAACTGAGCTGATCGGGTCGAAACTTTCGAAAAAAGCCGCCTCCCTCCTGGGAGGCGGCCTTTTTTTGTGGCTGGTTCCGGTTGATCCGGGCAGGTTTTTGTCGATCAGTGAAGCGTTCGACGCATTCCTCATGAATCTTAAATTCCTCATCCCCGTTCTTTGTTTCATCCTTCCCGCCGCCGCGTTCGAGCTTCCGGCGAACTCCGGCCAATGTCTCGTTGGCACTGCCGACAGTTGGGACAGCTCCAAGGTGACGCTCCGCCTTTATCAAAAATCCGGAGGCAACTGGAAACCCGCCGGCGATTCCTGGCAGGGCCGCCTCGGGAAAAACGGACTCGTTTGGGGAAAAGGCATCCACCCCGTCCCTGCGGGAACCGTCACCAAAAAAGAAGGTGACAACCGTTCGCCCGCCGGGGTTTTCGCCATCGGTGGCGCCTGGGGCTACGAACCCGGGATCCGCAAACATCCGTCGCTGCCCTACCGCCAGGTCACCGCCCGCGACTTGTGGGTGGAAGACCCCGCCTCGCCGGAATACAACCGCAACATCATTCTGCCGCATGATCCCGCCACGCCGTGGGAGAAAAAACAGCAGATGAAACAAACCGATCCGGTCCACTCGCTCAAGCTCTTCATCGCCCACAACGCGCCGCCGAAAGTCACTCCCCACGCCGGTTCCTCCATTTTCTTCCACATTTGGCGGCGCGAAGGAGCCGCCCCCACCGCCGGCTGCACCACCATGGAAAAAACCAAACTCCAGTGGCTTGTTTCCCAGATCGATCCCTCCAAGCGCCCGCTCTACGTGCTCCTGCCCAAGGCGGAATACGAGAAATACCGGGCGACGTGGAAACTGCCATGACCCGCCATTAGGCCGGACCACGTTTCTCCAGACTTGCCCGACAAAGGAGCGACAACGAAAACGAGGCGCAAGTCACCTCACGTTGGCCCCGCTTTTCTGCTGATTTCCTCCCTCAGAATTGCAGATTGCCAAGACTTGGAATCAGGAGTAGTTTCCCGCTCCGCCGGGTGCCGATCTTGGGATCCCACCCGCAATAAAGACTCAAAATTACCGCCGTGGGATTTTTGGATGCCATCAAACGCTGGCGCTTGGCCCGAGAGGGACTTTCGTCGGGAAAAAAGCGCAGGGTTCATAGCGAAAATCCGGTCATCCAGGCCTTGGAAGACAGCGTCTGGGTGAAAATGGCGCTTTACGCCACCTTCGCTGTCGCGAGCGCGGTGCTGGTTCTCAAGGCGTCGTCCGGCACCGCCTTTGCGAACGACCCCGTCAAGGGCTCGCTTTACAGCTTCGTCATCGCGATCACCGGCATCGTGATGTTCCAGGTCAGCCTGCAAACCACCTGCCGCCGCAACAGCCGGGTGGTGCTTGTGCTCGGCGGGTTGATGGGCCACCTGCTGATGGTTCGCGCGGTGATGGGACTGGTGGACTCGGGAACGATTCCCGAGGTATTCCGGTTTTTCATGGTTCCCTTCGCCCTCGCCCCCATGCTTCATGGCGTTTTGTTGGGACGGGCAGTCGCCTCGTTCTCAGCGGTTTATGTCACTTTGATCGGCTGCCTACTGGTTCCACAGCCGGATGTGCTCGGCTACATGATCCTGAGTCTGGTCAGTGGCATGACCAGCGTCCTGCTCGCCTACCAGGTCCGCAAACGCATCCAGCTCCTGCAGGCCGGCATCGCCGTGGGTGCCGTGACCTTGGTTCTGGGGGTCATCCTCGGGCGCTTGAACGTCGCCGCCTGTTTCGGACCGGATGCCATGGATCATCTGCAAGTTCTCGGCACGGGAAGCGCGGCCGCATTCGGCACTGCAGTCATGACCGCCATGCTGATCAGCGGCCTGCTCCCGCTTTTTGAAGGAACCTTCCAACTCACCACCGACATCAGCTGGCTGGAACTCAGCGACTTGAATCACAAACTGCTACGCCGGATGCAGCTCGAAGCACCCGGAACTTTCCACCACAGCCTCGTCGTCGCCGCCCTCGCGGAAGCCGCCGCCGAGAAAATCGGCGCCAACGCCCCGATGTGCCGCGTCTGCTCGTATTTCCACGACGTGGGAAAACTCAAAAAACCCGGCTATTTCATCGAAAACCAGCACGACGGCGCGGAAAACCCCCACGACACTCTCACTCCCACGATGAGCTCCCTCATCATCATCGCCCACGTCAAGGACGGCATCGATCTCGCGGTGAAAAACAAACTCAACCCCCGCATCATCGACGTCATCCAGGAACATCATGGCGATTCACTCGTTTATTTCTTCTACCGCCGCGCACAGGAACAGAAGAAGACCGAAATGGACAAGGTTGACCGCCGCCTCGAAAATCCCGAGGACCTGCCGGTCGTGGAGGAGAAAAATTTCCGCTACCCCGGCCCACGCCCCAGCTCGCGTGAAAGCGGCATCATCGCCCTTGCCGACACCGTCGAGAGCGCCTCGCGTTCCCTCAAAAAGCCAACCCCCGCGAAAATCCGCGCCATGGTGGACGACCTCGTCCACGCCAAGATCAACGACGGCCAGCTCAACGATTGCCCGCTTACCCTCCGCGAACTTGCCGCCGTCAAAGAAAGCTTCTCCAGCACCCTTCGCAGCATGCTCCACAGCCGCATCGACTACCCCAAAGAAGATGATCGCTCAGCCACCGCCACCAAGCGGCCCTCGAACGACGCCACCCAGGGCGGCCGCGTCATCCAGATGCCGAAACGCGCCTGATTCCTCCCAAACACCCCACCGTCATGTCGCTCGAAGTCATCATCGGCAACAACCAGGAAGCCACCGAAATCCCGGAAAACTGGCTCACCGCTCTGGAAAGCGTCGCCCATGAGGCGGCCAGCCTCGCCTTGGAAAACGCCGCCGAGGACGACTCGCCGTTGTCCCATCTCGCCACCCTGGAAGTCGCTATTGTGGACGACGCCACCAGCGACCAAGTCCACCGAGATTTCATGGACATTGAGGGCCCCACCGACGTCATCACCTTCCACCACGGCGAGATCGTCATCGGTGCGGAAGTCGCCGAGCGCCAGGCTACGGAATACGACGAGCCGCTCGCCCGCGAAATTCTCCGCTACATGGTCCACGGTCTTCTCCACCTCGCCGGCCACGAAGATGCCGAACCCGGAGCGCGTGCCACGATGGAAGCCGCCCAGGAAACCATCGTCGCCCGACTTTGGACTCCCGAGTTCCGCGAGCGCCTCAATTGCTGATTTTGCGAAATGAGTCGCATCCGTCACTCCGCCTGCCGCTGGTGTTACGCCGCCATCCCGCTCGAAGAATTCTGTCTGGCAGTCAAAGAAATCGGCATTGCATCCGTCGAGCTCGTCATGCCGGACGACATGCCGGTTTTGAAAAAACACGGGCTCACCTGCGCCATGACCAGCTTTCCGGTTGGAAAAACCCCCGCCGGTATCGAAGTAGGGTGCATCGAAAAAGCCTTCAACCGCCTCGAACACCACGACACGCTCGTGGAAATCTACACGCCCCACCTGCGGGCCGCCGCAGCCGCCGGGGCAAGGCAAGTCATCTGCTTTTCCGGCAACCGCGAGGGACTCTCCGACGATGAAGGCCTGCAAAACTGCGCGACCGGACTCCGCCGCCTGCTGCCGCTCGCCGAAGAACTAGGCCTCACCCTCGTCATGGAGCTGCTCAACAGTAAAATCGAGCACCCCGACTACCAGTGCGACCACAGCGCCTGGGGCGTCCGGCTTTGTGAAATGCTTGGCAGCGGGAATTTCGGTCTGCTCTACGACATCTATCACATGCAGGTCATGGAAGGTGACATCATCCGCACCATCCGGAACCACCACCGCCATTTCACCCACTACCATACCGGCGGCTGCCCCGGCCGGAATGAAATCGACGGCACGCAAGAGCTCAACTACCCCGCCATCATGCGCGCCATTGCGGATACCGGCTACACCGGATTCGTCGGTCAGGAGTTCATTCCGTTAGGAAAAGACCCCCTCGCCAGCCTCCGCCAGGGCGTGGAAATCTGCACCGTCTGAGGAGACGAACCTTCTTGTTTTCGACCTGTCCTAGGGCGCTTCCCTGCCAATCCCGCAACTCTTGGGAAGGCGGATGGTGACGCGCAGCCCGCCTTCCGCCGGAAGAGAGGCGGTGACTTCCCCCCCGCAGGCCTCCACGGCGGTGCGGACGATGGCGAGGCCCAACCCGGTGCCGCCGGTGTCCCGGCCGCGGGCGGGATCGAGGCGGTGGAATGGCTCGAACATGCGCGCGAGCTCGCCAGCCGGGACGCCCGGACCGTTGTCGGTGACGTGGATCAAAATATCGTGGGTGGATTCCT
This sequence comes from Luteolibacter sp., assembly GCA_044240265.1. Taxonomy (GTDB): domain Bacteria; phylum Verrucomicrobiota; class Verrucomicrobiia; order Verrucomicrobiales; family Akkermansiaceae; genus Luteolibacter. The sequence continues at coordinate 8,150 of JBIHZT010000057.1, forward strand.
CCGCATCGATGCTTGCCCGGGCGCGCGGACCGGCATGCACCGCCGCGTTGCGGACGAGGTTGCCGATCGCACGGGCTAACAATCTCGGGTCGGTGACCGCCGTCAGTCCGGCGGGGACCGAAATTTCCGTTTGCAAATCGGCGGACTCGCGGGCCACCACCTCGCGGACGAGCGATTCCAGATCGACGGCCCGCAGCGCGGGCTTGCGGTTTCCGGCTCGGGAAAACGCGAGGATTTCATCCACCAGCGCGGCGAGTTCGGCGGTGTCCGCCTCGATGGACGAGAGCAGCGCCGGCTCCTTCTCCGCGAGCTTGGTTTCGAGAATGCCGAGCGCTGTGCGGATCCGGGCGAGCGGCGCGCAAAGCTCGTGCGCGGCATCGCCGAGAAAGCGTTTCTGCCCGGAAACAAGATAGTCGAGTCGGCCCGCCATGGATTCCACGGCGCGTCCGAGCTGCCCCAGTTCATCACCACCCCGCACGGGGAGGGAAACTTGGAACCGCCCTGCGGCGATCTCCCCCGCCGCCGCCGTCAGGCGGCGCAGGTAGCGGGTGATGCCCCACACAAACGGCGTCCAAAACGCCAGGCTCAACATCAACACCGCGAGGCCGCCCCAAAGCCATGGCTTGAAATCGAAGAACATCCCCGAACCGTCAAGCCGCGCCGCCTGCACCAACAGCAGCTCCGAGCGCCCCGGCATGCCGCGGAGCGGTTGAAAATGCAGCAGCACGCCCGCCCAATAACCGCCGTCATCGCCGCGCATCAGGAACACCGGACGGCTTTTCGGCAAAAAAGCAGGCTGCTCCACAGGTGGAGGCGGCGGACGTCCAAAGTCCGGTCCCGGCGGCGGCCCGGGCCGCCTCGGAGGCATCGACGAGCGTGCCCGCTCGACCACATTCGGCGGAACCGGCATGGGAAATCCGGCCCCGCCCGCGGGATCAAACACCGCCGCAGTGACATGCCGCTCTTTGGCGAGCGGCGCGATTACATCCTGCCAGTCAGGCGGCGGCAGCCCGACCATCCGCGTGAAGGCCGCATCGCCGAAGGCCGCGAGCCGTTCGCCGGCGGACCCACTCAGCAGCGAGTCCAGACCCAGATTCAACTGCCAACGCACGAAGCCCACAAACGCCAGCCCGAGAATGACGAGATGCAGAACCAGCCAAATCAAAACCTTGGCCATCAGGGGAAATTGCGGCCGTTTGTTCATGACCGCCCCCCCTCCGGGTTTTCCGGTTCCTGCAGCGAGTAGCCGATCCCGCGGATCGTGCGGATGAATCGCGGGTTTTTCGCATCGTCACCGAGTTTCCGCCGCAGCGAGGAAACATGCACGTCGATCGAGCGGTCGAACACGTCGAAGCGGCGCTCGGAGACCTCTTCTATCAGGCGCTCGCGGCTTTTCACCCTGCCGCGTGACTTGAGCAGCGAGGCGAGGATGGCGAACTCCAAGGTTGTCAGGTCGAGCGCTTGATCGTCGAGCACCGCGGTATGGGTCTCCTCGCACAGACGCAGCGGCCCGGCGACAATTTCCCTGGGAGCCTCCTCGCTGGGGCGGAGCCGCGTGCGGCGGGTGACGGCGCGGAGGCGGGCCAGCAGCTCGCGCGAGGAGAAGGTTTTCGGCAGATAATCATCCGCGCCGATTTCCAAGCCCACGATGCGGTCCGCCTCGTCGCCCAGCGCGGTGAGCATCAGCACCGGCACGTCGGACTTTTTCCGCAGCTCCCGGAGCACCGCGAAGCCGTCCATGCCCGGCATCATCACATCGAGGATCACCGCCTCGTAGGGCGTGGCGAGCGCCTCCGCCAGACCATCCGGGCCATTATGGCGGAGCTCGATGTCATAGCCCATGGGCGTGAGATAATCGCGGATCAATCCGGCGAGTTTGCGATCGTCGTCCACGATCAGGAGCCTCGGTTTTGACGGGATTTCCATGGGCGGGTGGACTTTTAGCAGGCCTGCCCGGAGTGCGCCCACAGGTTTTACAAAATCTTCACACTTTTATGAACCTGCCGAAACACGGAACTCACAATCGCAGGGTTTCATCGCCATGGCTGCCGGTAACGGAGACCAACAAAACCAATCGAATCAGCATCATGAAAATCACCACCCTGCATCTCACCCTCGCCCTGTTGACCGGCACTGCGGTCGCGCAAGAGCCCCCGGGAGAACAAGGCCATCGCCCGCCGCCACCGCCGCCACCGATCCTCGTGATCTTTGACACGGACCGTGACGGCACCATCTCCGCCAAGGAGATCGAAAGCGCATCCACCGCCCTCGCCGCACTCGACAAAAACGGCGATGGGCAGCTCACCCGTGAGGAGTTGCGCCCGCCGCCACCGCCGCGCCGCGAGGGTGAAGACGGCCCGCCGCCCGGACACCGCCCGCCACCGCCGGATCGCCCGGATGGCGAACCTGACGAGCCGGCGGAACCCGAGTAAGCCGAAAAACGATTTCAACCGCTCCGTCCATCCCGGCCGGAGCAGACATCACTTCACCCGAGACACCACGATGAAACCCACACCCTTTGCCTTGATCGCGCTTGTCGCCGCCAGTCTTTCAATATCCGCGACCGCCGGTGACGGCGTCCTCGATCTGACCCGACTGGCGAACTACGCGAACCAGCCCGTCCCGGCCTACATCACCAAAAACAACACCACCGCGGGCAACGCCATCACCGACGAGGGCGCGACCCTCGGGCGTGTGCTTTTCCATGACAAACGGCTCTCGCGCAATGACACGGTTTCCTGTGCCTCCTGCCACGATCGGGCGCGCGCGTTCAGCGATTCCGCGGTGGCGAGCACCGGCGTGAACGGCACCACCGGACGCCACGCCATGCGGCTGATCAACGCGCGCTTCGCAAACGAGCCGCGCTTTTTCTGGGACGAGCGCGCCACGACATTGGAAAACCAGACCACCCAGCCAGTGCGGGACCACGTGGAAATGGGCTTCAGCGGCACCTCGGGCGATCCGGATTTCGCGGCGCTGACGGCCAAACTCGCCGCCATCCCCGACTACCGCGTGCTCTTTGCCATGACCTTTGGCGATGCCGCCGTGACCGAATCCCGAATCCAGCGCTCCCTCGCGCAATTCGTCCGTAGCATCCAGTCGTTCGACTCCAAGTTCGACGTTGGCCGCGCGCAGGCTCCTAACAACGGAGCACCGTTCCCGAACTTC
>JBIHZT010000528.1:0-3226 GCA_044240265.1 Luteolibacter sp.
TGGAATTGCGCGCGGGCCACTACGGGCGCGACTGCATCGAGGTGGCGATGCGCCAACTTGTGGAAACCAACGTCGCGACCGTGGATGAAATTCTCGGCTGGCAGGATGAATTTTCAGACGAAGTCCAGCGCGCCGTGGCCCAAGCCCAACAGGAAGCCGTGCCGGACCCCTACCGCGAGGACTGGACGGCACTGTCCACCCGCTTCCCTCTAACCGAGTCGATTTCCCAGCCCTTTTTCCAGTGAGTGTGACCTACATCGACGCCATCCGCGAGGCTCAGGAAAGACTCCTGCGCGAAGACGACCGCGTGTTTCTCTACGGCCAGGACATCGCCACCTTCGGCGGCGCGTTCAAGGCGACCAAGGGCCTGGCCGAGCAATTTCCCAACCGCGTGTTCGACGCGCCGATCTCGGAAGACGCGATGATCGGCATGGCGGTGGGCGCAGCCATCGAGGGCATGCGACCCATCGTGGAAATGCAGTTCGCGGATTTCTCGTCGGTGGCGTTCAACCAGATCGTCAACCAGGCGGCGACGCATTTCTACCGGACAGGGGTGCCGATCCCGATCACGGTGCGCCTGCCCTCCGGCGGCACTCCCGGCTCGGGCCCCTTCCACAGCCAGAGCATGGAGGGAATTTACGCGCAGTATCCTGGCCTGGTCGTGCTGACCCCGGCGACGGTTTCGGACGCCTATCACATGCTCATCGACGGCGTGGCGCTGGATGATCCTGTTATTTTCTGCGAGCACAAGTTCCTCTACCGCTGGCTCAAGGCCAAGTCGATCAACGGCGACCATCTACCCATCGGCCAGGCGCGGATCATCCGCCCTGGCAAACACGCGACGGTGGTGGCCTACAGCGCGATGGTCCACGAAGCCGTGCGCGCCGCCGACCGCCTCCAGCAGGACGGCTGGGAAATCGAGGTGGTCGACCTGCGCTCGGTGAAGCCGCTGGATGTGGACACCATTCTCGCATCCGTCGCGCGCACCGGACGCTTGTTAGCCGTGGGCGAGGCTTTCCCCTGGGGCGGTGTGACGGCGGAAGTGATTTCCAGGGTGACCGAGGAAGGGTTCCACCTGCTAGACGCCCCTCCGCAGCGCCTGAATGCCCGCGACACGCCGGTCCCCTACCATCCGAAACTCTGGGCCGCCCACCGTCCCACGCCGGAATCCATCTGCGAGGCGCTCCGCAAACTGCTCACTTTCTGAAGATTTCAGATCACAAATTTCAAATCTCAAATTTCTCCGAAGATGCCCACCGTCCCCATTCTCATGCCGCAGCTCGGTGAATCCATCGCCGAGGCCACCGTCGTCCGACTTGGAATCGCCGTCGGGGACTTCGTCCGCACCGACCAGGAAATCATCGAGGTGGAAACCAACAAAGCGGTGATGGGAGTGACCACGCTGTGTGACGGCGTCGTCTCGGAACTGCGGGCGCAGGAGGGAATTTCCTACTCGGTCGGAACGCTGCTAGGCCTGCTGGAAGTGACCGAAGCGGAAGTCGCCCGGACCGGAGTCGAGTCGCTCGAATCCATCGAAGCGAAACGCGCCGCCTCCTCGCAGTCGGGCAGCCCGGCCCATGCCGAGGCGAACCTGCATTTCGCCCTCGACGACGATGCCTACGAAGAAGCACCCGCCGTCGTTCCCAGCGTGAAAGGACTGCCCGTGCCGACCGGCGTCATGGGCGCCCACTACATTTCCCCGAGAATGCGCGCCCGCATGGACGATCTCGGCATCCGCGAGGCAGACATTTCCGCCATCGCCGGAACCGGTGCCGGCGGTCGCGTCACCGTGGAGGACCTGGAGCGCTTCCTTGACTATCTCGACACTTGGCCGAGCTCCGCCGCCTCGCCCATGCGGCTTGCCGTGGCGGATGCGATGCGCCGGAGCTGGACCCGCCCACTGGCGACCGTCGGACTGCCGATCCTGCTGGACCGCGCACTGGATCACCGCCGCGACCAATCGCCGAAGCCAGGCCTGACCCTTTATCTGCTGCGTGCCTTCGCCCTCGCATTGACGGAAAATCCGACGACCGCCGGTTACCTCATCGGCGATAAGGTCGTGCACCCTCGCTCGTTTGACATCGGCGTGGCCGTGCAGGTCGAGGACGGTGTGGTCGTGCCCGTCGTCCGGAAAGTGGACCAAAAATCCCTGAGCGACCTCGTCGCCGAGTATGATGATCTGGTGGACCGCGCCCGCCGCCGTCGCTTGACCGAGCAGGATTGTAGCGGAGGAATCGCCACCGTGACGAACTTCGGCACCTTCGGCCTCACTACCGGCACGCCTATTCCACTGCCGAATGAAACGCTCATCCTCGGCATCGGCGCAGGCGTCAAAAAACCGGTGTGGAGCAATCAAGTCGAAGCATTTCTCCCCGCGACCGTCGCTGATCTGTTACTCACATTCGACCACCGCGTCGTCGATGGCGGAGGAGCCGGAGTCCTGCTGAACCGGGTTTCCGCCATCCTCCAGAGACCTGAGGACCTCTAATTCCGCAACTCCCCGTCCGTGGATCTTTCCGACAAATCCGATAAGATCGATATCCCGAAAAAGGCGATCTATCGACTCTCCATTTACTACCGCTGCCTCCAGAAGCTGAGCGCCAACGGCGTGGAAACCGTCAGTTCCACCACCCTCGCCCGCGCTGCCGGAGTGAAGCCGGCGCAACTCCGGAAGGACCTCGCCTACTTCGGCCAGTTCGGCACCCGCGGGCTGGGCTATCCGGTCGAAGTGCTTTCCACGATGATCCGCGAAACGCTCGGCCGCGAGCACCTCCAGCCCGTCATCCTCGTCGGCGCGGGAAATCTCGGATCAGCATTGCTGCGCTACCATGGATTCGAAAAGGAAGGCTTCGAGGTCGTCGCCGCCTTCGACGCGAATCCGGAAGCCACCCGCGCGCGAGGCATCACCATCCCGGTCTATCCGGATTCCGATCTGGAATCCTTCATCGCCACACACGCAGTGAAGCTTGCCATCCTCTGCGTGCCCGTCGAGTTCGCCCAAGCCGTCGTCAACCGTCTCGTCGCCGCCGGCATCCAAGGCGTGCTGAATTTCTCCCCCATCATGCTGGAAGTCTCCCCCGACGTCACCGTGAACAATGTAGATCTCGCGCTCGAGCTCGAGCACCTCAGCTACTTCATTCGCTGAAATCCCGCGAGTTTGGAAAATTTCCCCTAAAGTTTCCGCCGTCCCGCCCGTTACTCAGGAGAATCCAGTGCCGCCGCCGAA
>JBIHZT010000527.1:0-3226 GCA_044240265.1 Luteolibacter sp.
TATCTATACAAGAGCGACAGTGGCAGTCTTGATATCATCTCACCCTATACCTCGGCCAACAGTGCGGGCGGTGATGTGGTGACGACCCATGGGGTGAAGGTTCAACCTTCGCAGTTTGTTCAATACAATGACGTTTGGCAAAGCGGTGGACTCGGTTCGCGTCCGCAGACCGGGGAATTGGAGAGCGCGCTTCAGGATGCGCAGCAGACGTGGTTGCAACTGGATGGAATCTGGGGTGGCTATCAGGTGGCCACGGCGAAGCTGAAGCAGCAACAGCGGCTCTTCAACGAAGTGGTGAGTATTCATAATGATAAATTGGCGGCCTTGGGTAAAAATCAAAAAGAAGTCCTTGCTCTGGAAGGAGTGATGCTTGCTTTGGACACGACCGCCGCTGTCTTCGATGTGGTTGCCAGCCAATCGCAATCCACTTCAGATGCGATCGCGGAATTTTTCCCGAGAATTGTAGGTGTTGCAACTGATGCGACATCTGCAGCGCGTGGTTCGTCCAAGCTTGCGGGTGCCATTTCGGAATACGGGGCGAATGCGGCTTCAATCGCAGCAACAGCATCCTCAGGAGCCACCGGGCTGGCGATCAATGGTCTTACCAATCAGCTCGATCTATCGCTGGCGAAAATGGACTTCAAGCAAGAGGAAATGCAATTGGCTTACGAATACGTGAATGGTTGGCGCGATTTGGCAGCTCAGCAAAACACCTTGGCGCAGCTTGTTCTTGAACATCAACGCAAGTTGCAAAACGTCAGTAATGTGATCGCCAAGGGCGAAAGGATTCTTGCTGAGCGGGAAGTCTTCCGCCAGCGCGCGGCTTCAATCATTCAAGGCTATCGGACCAAGGATCTGACCTTTCGCACCTTCCGTAACGAGGCGCTGGAGCAATACCGCTCGCTGTTTGATTTGGCGAGCCGCTACACATATCTGGCAGCAAAGGCCTACGACTACGAAACGGGCTTGCTGGGATCGCCGCAGGGTCAGACGGTGTTTAGTAAAATCGTCGCCTCTCGTTCTTTGGGTGACCTTACCGATGGGGTGCCGCAATCGACCGTCAGCACGCTGGGTGACGCGGGTCTTGCCGGAACGATGGCACAGCTTAACGCGGACTTTTCCGTGGCAGAAGGTCGACTCGGCATCAATAACCCGGATTACTATGGAACGGTGTTTTCACTGCGTCAGGAGCTCTTCCGGATCCAGGATGATCCTGAGATCACCAGCGACGAGGATGCCTGGAAGCAGACGCTGGAACAGCACATCGTCTCCAACATACTCAATGATTCCGATGTGGCAACCCAATGCCGCAACATCAAGAAGCCTGACGGCAGCGCGGTGCCGGGAATCATCATTCCATTCAGTACCACGATCGAATCGGGCAAAAACTTCTTTGGTTTGGAGTTGTGCGGGGGAGACCACGTCTACTCGACAAGTAGCTATGCCACGGTGATCAGCAACGCGGGGATTGTGTTGCCGGGTTATGTCGGGATGGATAGTTCGATCGGCGGCCCTCCGTTGGACCCGGAAAACGCCCCATACATCCTCAGCGCGACGCCTTATGTTTACCTGATTCCCTGTGGCAACGACATCATGCGTGCGCCGCCGCTGGGCGATACGGACACCTTGCGGAGTTGGACGGTGCAGGATCAAGCCCTGCCCTTGCCCTACAACCTCGGGAGGAGCGACTTCAACAGCAACCAATACTTCAGCGCCAATGGCACCCTCAATGAGAAGCCATGGATCATCCGCAAACACCAAGCGTTCCGCGCGGTGGCTGATAAGGAGCTGTTTAACGCGGCGCCGCCGCTTGAATACAGCAGCAACCGCCTGATCGCCCGCAGTGCCTGGAACACCCGCTGGAAAATCGTGATCCCTGCCGTCAACCTGCTCACGGACGAGAAGGCCGCTCTCGACCGTTTCGTCAGCAGTGTGACGGACGTGCAACTCTACTTGAGAACTTACTCACATTCCGGGAACTGATTCATGCCTTCCACGCAAAGCCTTCTCATCCTGATTCCATTGCTGGCTGTGCTCTCGTGGCTCGGCTGGCGGCAGCTTGAGCCGAGAAAAAACCAGTCGCCCAAGCCGGAGCAGCAGGTCACATGGATCGGTGCGCCACCAGACCGCGTCGTGATGGATCCAGTGCTCGTTTTTCAACGCGCTTTCTGGAGAAGTCCAACGGCTGACGATGAAATCGTCCATGCGGAACGCTATGAGTGGCACGACGCAGAGGGCGTGACGAGATGGAATTGGTTCATGGAGTTGAGACCATCCCCAGAGCTCCTGAAGTATCTGCGCGATGACAATGCCTTTGGTCTTTCCCGGACCTCATCCGTGACTTGGAGTGATGAAAGGCCGGCATGGTTCAATTTCAAATCCACCACGGCCGTGGTGATGAAATCCGCGCAAACCAAACTGCAGCTGATCTTCATGACTGCGGAGAACACCCTTTATGCCACGGATTCGGGATTCGGCACGCGCCGCGGCGCACCCGAACCGGCCAGTCCCACTCCGCAGGCACCCGTTCCCGGGCGCCTTCCAACGTCACTTCCTCCATCGCCGAAACCATGAATCGAAAAACTCTCTGCCTGTTCTGGCATCTTCTGCTGTCTGCGCTTGGAGCCTCCATGTCGCCTGCCGCTGTCCCGAAGCTGCTCAACCATCAGGGACGGATCGCCGTCGACGGGATGAATTTCGACGGCACCGGCCAGTTCAAGTTCGCGCTGGTGGATGCCACCGGCACCACCACTTTTTGGAGCAACGACGGCACCAGCGATGCGGGTGGCCAGCCGACCGCCGCCGTCTCGCTCGGCGTGGTCCGCGGACTTTACTCGGTCTTGCTGGGTGATACTTCGCTTCCTAACATGACAGCGGTTCCCGCGGCTGCTTTTGCCAACGCGGATGTCCGGCTGCGGGTGTGGTTCAACGACGGCAGCCATGGCTTCCAGTGGATCTCCCCCGACCAGCGCCTGGCGGCGTCACCCTATGCGCTGGCGGCGGAGAATGCCTCGCTTGCAACCGGTTTCAGCGGCTCCCTGGCGGGCGATGTTTCAGGCACGCAGTCGGCCACATCGATCGCGGCCCCCACCGTCACCGGCAAGTTACTGACAGGTTTCTCTTCGGCGGCGGGAAATCTATCCGCAGACGACACGATTCTGGCGGCCTTCAACAAGCTGGATGGCAACAGCAGGTTGAAGGCAAATCTGGATAGCCCCACATTCAC
>JBIHZT010000529.1:0-3223 GCA_044240265.1 Luteolibacter sp.
GGATAGAGCCACGACGCCTCGTGATAATCCTCAATGGCCCGCTCGGCGGGCTCATGGAAGCCAATCCCTTCGCTGGAACTGGCAGCCTCATGGAACAACGCCGCCCGGTCTTGATACAAGCTTGCCTGCGGCCAGATTTGAATCGCTTCAGTGAGGGCGTCGATTTTTGATTCAGTGGAGGTAAATGCCTCTTTGCTGAAATAAGAAGCCCAGAGAATCCGGGTTGTATGAAGTCCCTTCCAGCCCGCCGGTATTAGAAGGACAAGACAGAAAACCGTGGTGAGCGTCAGGAGGATCCGGCTGCCGAAGATCTGCGGTTTGTCGGGCCGCCCCATGGACCGGGACATCTGGCCCAGACAAATACCCAACAGCACAATGCCAGGCAGCAGATGGAACACAAAGCTAAAACATGACTGCACGAACATCCCCGCGAGTCCGGCAAGTCCCCCGAGGCGCCAAGCGTCGCTGGAGCCTCCATCGGAGGGGCTTGCCGGTTCGGGGAAAAGAATCCGGATCACGGCGACCAGCACCAGCGTAACAAGCAGGCCGACTAGCAAACCCGCTCCGATGATGCCGTAGTCGGTGGCTGCTTGCAACAATTCATGATGGACCAGCTCGGGCCTGGCTCCCCCGGCTCCCTGGATGTTTTTTTCCCAGAACCTGTAACATTCCCAACTATAGCTTCGGCTTCCCCCGCCGGTCATTGGGTGCAGGCTGATGCAGGAGATCGCGATTCCCATCAAGTAAAGCCGGATGGTGTTGTCCATGATCAGCTCGATGCCGCCGCCCGCTTTCCGGGCTTCCTGCGCTTCCTGCCAGCCCATGAAAAGAAAGATCCCGATCCCTAGCCCCACGATCGGCATGGCAATCAAAGATGGAGCAAACCATCTGGCTCCCCGCCGTTTCCCAATGACCAGGGTCGCACCGGCGAAAACCCCGCTGGCGACCGCCGCTCCCAGAATGCCGCCGCGCGAACGGGTGAACCAGACACCGGCGAGCCCGGCAATGGCAATGATGACCCAAAGGATGCGGGTGGCATTCATGTGCCGCCCGGACAGCGCCGCGGCCCCGACCAACATCGACGAGGCGATCAGATAGTTGGCGGTTTCGTTGTAATGTGCGAAAAATCCCGAGACCATCGAGGGTGTCGCCCGCGCCCGGAAAATGGGGGAATAAGTCGGATCGACCACTTGCATGCCGATGACGATGACATTGGCCAGCAGCAGCAGCGCGATTCCCCAAATGAGAATCCGTTCGGCAATGGGGTCTCCTTCGACTCCCCGGATGCTGATGAATGTGCCGACGACTCCGGCAAGAAGCAATAAATCCGCCTGCCCGAGCTCCGCCACCGGAGACATCCATGCCCGCCACGCAAACCATCCCACCACCAGCGCTCCAAAGGCTAGCAACCCGAAATCCCCGGTGAAGCGGCTTCGTTTCCAAACCAGCGGCAATGCCGCGGCAACGGACATCGCCAGCGCCAACATTGCCGGTCCCCACGTCCACGGCCGCGTCTGCGGCCCGATGACGACCGCGAGGATCAGGGCGACAACCAGGAAGATGGAGGAAACGGCGGGCACGTGGCGAATCAATGCTGAAATTTTGAAAGTGGAAATGCTGAAATGAAGAGACCTCGAAGGTCGGAGGGTAGCGCACTACCACCGGGTGGGCGCAGTCAAAGAGAGGAGAAGGTTGAGTCCGGGAAATGCCGGAACGTCTTCACTTGGACCGGTGCGAACGCTCATCTGGTTATTGAAGTAAGCGCAGACAGGCGGCCTTGAGCAAAGGCGCTTTTTCAACCGCAGCGGCCCATACCACACTGGTGTTTACCGCAAAATAAGCATGAGCCAGCACATCACGGAACCCTGCGATCTGACGCCATGGAATTTCCGGCTCTTTTTCAATCCATTCTTCCGGCAATGACTTCACGGCCTCACCAATGATTTCGAATACGCGGATGACGGCATCCTGTGTCTTCAAATCCGAGTCAAAGGCCGCAAAATCCAGATTCTCAATATGCGTCTGCAATCGCTCACATGCTTGGAGGATGTCCTCGAGGCGGAGTTGCGGGTCACGCGACATGGAGCAGATCGGGTTGGATGTGACGCATGAAGCGGTCAGGGCAGGAACTGCGGGTATGGAGATCGACCTTTGTTCCAAGAAGGTCTTCCAAGTCGATTTTCAAACCCATGAAATTGTCGAATCCCGGCGGGGATTCGAAATCGACCAATAAATCGAGATCGCTGTCCGGGCGGGAATCGCCGCGTGCATGAGATCCGAAAATCCACAAGCTGGTGACGCCGTGTTTTTGAATCACGGGCCATAGTTTCCTCAGTTCACTGGCGACATCTTTAGGATCCTGGCTCAGGTTGCCGGTTTCATAAAGCTTGGCAGCGTCCATGGGGCGGAGATGGTCGGCGAACTCGACAGGTGCTTGACGCAGTGCGGAAAGCGCGGAGTCCGGGATGTCGGGTTCTACTTTCATGGTGAAATCATGCAGGGATGAAGTATGGAAAGCAAGCCAGAGGGCGAAGGTGTTGTGAGTGACTCACTCTCTATTCGCGGAGCATCTGCGAAGGTGAAGCAGAACCCGAATACTTCCTCCAGCAACTTTCAGCGTTTCAGCGTTTCAGCGTTTCAGAATTTACCTCAAGTCGCCCCCTTGCCGAACAACACCGCCGGAATCGTCCGCAACAGGATTTTGATGTCCAGCCACAGCGACCAGTTGTCGATGTATTTCAGGTCCATCTCCACCCATTCCTCGAAGCTGGTGATGGTGTTGCGGCCGCCGGCCTGCCACTCGCAGGTGATGCCGGGCTTCACGCTCAGGCGGCGGCGGTGCGAGAGTTCGCAGAATGCCTCGACTTCGTAAACCGGCAGCGGCCGCGGACCGACCAGGCTCATTTCGCCGGTCACCACGTTGAGCAGCTGCGGCAGCTCGTCGATGCTGTATTTTCTCAAAAACGCGCCGAACGGGAAGATCCGCGGGTCGTGTTTCAGCTTGAAAACCGGCCCTTCCATCTGGTTGCCGTGGTCCTCCTTGATCTGGTCGAGCATCTCCTCCGCGTTGGCCACCATGGTCCGGAACTTCCACATCCGGAAGGGTTGGCCGTAGCGCCCCGCCCGCATCTGGGAGAAAAAGATCGGCGCTCCCGGACTCTTGATCGCGATGCCGATGGTTGCGACAATCCACAGCGGCAGGGTCAGCAGAATGACGGCGGAT
>JBIHZT010000530.1:0-3218 GCA_044240265.1 Luteolibacter sp.
TGCCACGCTGGCCCCAGAAGACGGCCTGCTCGCGGAGGATGTCGCCGCGTTCATTGAGCGCGTGGTATTCCGAACGCCAGAGGATGCTGCCGGGATGCGGGTTCCGCGGAGCCTGGTAGTGGTCGAGCACTCCGTAGTCGCGCTTGAGGGCCTCCCGGTCGTAATACCAGTGGCCGGGCATCGCGAGGGCATCGGCGACGAGGGAACCGAGATAGGCGTGGTGCAGGGTCATGATGGCGCAGGTTAGCGCCGACTTCCACCCGCGCCACCGGTGAAATCGAATGGTCCCGACCACCGCCAGCGCCCCGCCCTAACGACCGCCGGCATGGTGGGAGGCGATCGCCTCGCGCAGCAGGCGTGTCACGGGACCGGGATAGAGCATGCGCTCCCCGAGGCGCGAGAGCGGCACCGCGCCGATGGTGGATGACGTCAGGAAAACCTCATCCGCCGTCTCCAAGGCCTCCAGCGTGAGCGCGCCGACCTCGCACGGGATGCCGATTTCCGCCGCCTGCTCGATGACGACCTCGCGGGTGATGCCCGGCAGGCAGCCGGAGGCGAGCGATGGAGTGAACAGGATGCCGTCCTTGACCAGAAACAGATTCGCGGTGGCGGCCTCGCAGAGATGGCCGGCGGTGTTGAGGAAGATCGTCTCGTCGAAGCCCTTGCGGCGGGCCTGGTCCAGGGCGATGAGGTTTTCCGAGTAGGACGCGCACTTCAAGCCGGCGAGCGGCGAGAACTCGTTGCGCGGCCACGGGGAAAGGCAGGCGGTCAGGCTTTCCGGCGGGACCAGCGCGGGAAACGCGGTCATCCAGACGAGCCGGTCGTCACCGGGCGTGAGATCGTGGATGGGCCCGCTGCCGGCAGTGACGGTGAGCCGGATGCGCGCGCGGCCCTTGGCGAGGCGGTTCTTTGATAGAAGCTCGCAGGCGATTTCCTGGAACCCGGGAAGATCGACCGGCCAGCCGAGCGCCTCATGGCCCTGCCGCAGCCGCGCGAGGTGGCGGTCGGCGAAGACGAGGACGCCGTCGAAGGCGAGCATCGTCTCAAACAGGCCAAGCCCGTGGATGGCCCCGCGATCCATCGGTGAGGACTGGAAATCCAGAGGATCGAGCCATTGGCCGTTGCACCAGAGACGGGTCATGCCCGGGCATCATGTCCGGACACGGCGGCTTGTAAATCCCGGATGCGGGCGCGGCGAATTCCCGCTTTGCCGGGGTTGGCAACCGTGCCAGTTTCCCGCGCATGCGGTTTCAGATATTTTTAAGCGGGCTGGCGATCCTGGCGACGGGAGCGGCGGCGATGTCGGTGCTGGCCAAGCCGGACGCGCTCGGATTCCTCACCGGCGCGATGCAACTCGGCGGCGGCATCCTGATCTGCGGGCTTTTTTCGCTGAAAATGCGCTGGCACGGCATCATCGGCGCGGGGATCCTCGCGCTGCTAGGCGCCGCCCGCGGACTGGGCAACGTGCCGGGACTGGTGAAGTTCCTCACCGGCGACCGGCCGCACGGACCGACACCTCTGATGGAAGCGGGCGTGACGCTGGTTTGCGCGCTGCTGCTGGCGAAAATCATTCGGGCGCTGCATCAGGAGCGGGTGCGGCGGATGCTGGAAGCGGAGGAGTGACCGGCGGCACCGCGGCAGGCGGGGTTTCGACCGGCGGCGGCGTGGGTTTCGGTAGCAGGTCCTGCCACTGGTGAAGCTCGTAGCCCTGGCCGATGCCGCCGACCTCGCCTAGCAGCTCATGGCAGCGCTGGCGCCATTTTTCATAGTCCGGCGGCCCGCGCTCCGCCTCGCGGCTGCCGGGGAAGACCAGATAGGTCACTTTCAGATCGGAAACCGGGCGGCTGTAGGAAGACGCCTTCGGATTCAGCTCGCGGGCCATCCGCAGCGAGCCTTCGCCGACTTTGAAGGTCGGCCCGCCGTCGCCGACGATGGCCGGGTAGAGTTTGTTGCCATGAACGACGACCGCGTAGTCGCCGACATTCGGAGCGAAGAGTTCGCTGGAAGTGAGCACATCCACCGGGATGACGATGAAGGGATCGTAGTCGGCGATGAGGAAACTGCGGGCCTTGAGATCGACGATGCCGCGCTTGAGAAACTGGATGCGCTCGCGCAGCCAGGCCTTGCGGTCGGCGGTGGTGGCGGGCGCGGCGAGCTCCTTGTTCGCGAGGACGATGCGTTTTTCCCAACCGGCGACCATCGGGTTCGGCGTCGGGGATTTCTTGGTCCAGCCGTAGCTGGTGAAGGGCTGATAGTTCGGGGAGTTGACGATTTCATCCGGCATCGTCGGCAAGCGGTCGCCGTCGGAGCCGTCCGAGACGACGTCCATTTCCGCCTGCATGAAGAACACCTTGCGGCCGGTGGCGGACTGGAAATTGAGGATGGTCTCGCAGTCGTAGAGGTTGTGCTTGGTGAGCAGCTCGTTGAGCGAGTTGGCATCGCGGCGGACGCGGCCGGCCTTGTTCTCGTAGAGCTTGCCGAACCACGGCGAGACGGCGGCCTTCTCGATGAGCGGCGGCAGGCCGGGGAGGATTCTGGAAAGCTCCGGGCTGGAGGATTCCAGCTCGGCCATGGTTTTCGCGGGGGCGGGGAGGCGCAGCGAGAGCTGATAGCTGGCGGTGTAACTCGCCTCGTCCACACGCTCCCTGGAGGCGATGCCGCCTTTTTCGATGTTCACCGAGGTTTTGAACGGAATGCCGGAGCGGAGTTTCCGGACGTCGGTCACCGTGCCGGGTTCGATCTCCGCATCGGTCTTGGGAGCCGCCTCCTCGGCGTTCTGCTTTTCCGCCTCGGCGAGGGATTTCTTGAGCGCGGCGATGTCGCGTTCGTATTTTTCCTCCATTTCCGTGCGGATCCGGGCCTCCGCCTGGCGGTAGATGTCCTTGGTATCCGGAGCGGTGGCGACGGGTTTCGGCGCAAAAATTTCTTTCAATCCGCGTTTCACCTTGCCCGGAAAGCCGGTGAAACACAGCCCGACGACCCCGCAAACCAGCAGCAGCAACATCGCGCCGATCCAGGGAAATCCTTTCTTCCGGCGGTTGTGGGAGGCGATTTTTTCGTCCATGCCCGGTCAAGCTAGCGACAATCCCGGATCCTTCAATCCTCGTCCTAGAAACTTTTCCCGATTTCCCCGAAACTCGGCCATGACAAACCCGCCGCCATCCCTACAATCACCGCTGTGAGTTATCAGGTCTTCGCCCGCAAATACCGACCCAAAA
>JBIHZT010000072.1:0-10318 GCA_044240265.1 Luteolibacter sp.
CCCAATGCCGACCCGGCCATGCAGGAGAAAAACCAGCCTTTAGCGATCAAATACAACGTCGAGGGATTTCCCATGACGCTGCTCTTCAACGCACAAGGGAAGGAATTCGGCCGTTTCTTTTCCGCGGATTTTCCGAAAACCGATCTCATCCTGAAGCATCTCAAACAAGCGCTTGAGAAAAAGGACCTCGATTGATCCTGCCTGCGGATTTCCTCAATCCAACCCCGCCCGGTTCGCGCCGTGGTGGGGTTTTTTTATGGAATAGGGGGCGGGATCGCGAGTCTCATCCCGCGATGAAACGAATCTCACAAGCCATCACCATCCTGCTCGCCTCCTCCGTCCTCAGCTTCGCCGGCGCCGGATGGCAGACGGATTGGGCCGCCGCCAAAGCCAGGTCAGTGGCCGAAAACAAACCGATTTTGATCAATCTCACCGGTTCGGATTGGTGCGCCTCGTGCGTCAAAATCAAGAAGGAGGTTTTCTCGCAGGAAGCGTTCAAGAACTACGCTGCTGAAAACCTCATCCTCATGGAAGCGGATTTCCCCAAAAAGACGGAACAATCCGCCGCGCTGAAGAAACAAAACGCGGAGCTCGAGAAACAGTATGCCACGGAAGGTTTCCCCTCCGTCTTCCTTCTGGATGCCGAGGGCAAAAAACTCTCCGCAGACCTTGGCGGCGTCGAGGGCGGTGCGGATGTGTTCGTCACCCAGCTCAAGGGTCTTGTCGCCAAGGCCAAAAAATGAGCCCACCTCGATCCTGCGGGATCAGCCGGCGGCCCATGCGCAAAAAGAAAAAGGCCGGAAGCGGTGGGGATTTCTCCCCGTCCGGTTCCGGCCCAAGCGTGTGGTTGGTTTAAAATCCCCCTAGGAGAGGGGACCAGCGCACCCGGAGCCCCCCGGCACCGGTCCGCTGCTGAACACTACTTCGTTAAACGCCACTAAAAGTGTGCGGGGCGAGGCGCCGACAGGCCCCCCGGCCTGTGCGAACGTCGCTCCCCGCAGTGCGCCCTTGACGATGACAGAACCGAACGGGCGGCGAGGCGAGCGAGGCCCCCCGGCCTCGATATTCGCGCTTTTGCCGACGTTCCGCTCCGCTTCCCCCATCGTGCGGGCCAGTTGCAGGAATCTCATGCGTTCCAACCGGACTTCTCCGGCTGGATTGAAGGCGAACTCACTCGACCCAAACCCTTCGCCCTGGCGAATCGTTCCCCCCGGATTTTCATCGCCGGTATGCAGGGTGGGGGTTGAAGTGAAGCTCATCATCTCTTCATCAATCGCAGGTCCCGCATCTTGATTTCCAAAATTATCATAATTTTTTGGAAAGGTGATATCTCATTAAACCGCCCTTTACGGATTGCGTGATTATCGGCGGCTAAAAGGTGACCTGAATCCCTACGTGGAATTGCGATCCTTGATCATCCAAGCGCCAGCCGTGATCGAGGCGGATGTCCACCTCCTCGGACATTTTGATCCGCGCTCCCACGCCGACGCTCGAAAGCCACGTCGGACCCTCGCCGATATTTTTCAAGGACGCCTGATCGTGGAATCCCAAAAACCTCATCTGATAGCGGTTCTTGATCGTAATCGCGGGGGCGAAGAGCTCGAAACTGGTCTGCCAGCCGTCGTCGGCGTAATATTCCCGCTCCGAGACACCGCGCACCGTCTGGTAGCCGCCTGCCGCGAATTGCTCGACGGGCAGAAGCCGGGTGTTCGTCGCTTGCGCGGCACCCCGCAGACCGAGCCGCCAGTCACCGCCGGGCGACCACCAGCCCTGAGCCGCCATCCGCGCGATGGCGTAGTTGGCCACCGCCTCGGGATCATAAACTTGGAAATCCTCGTCATCATTTCCGGGGATCAAGCCGCCCGGCGCGCCCAGCAGGGTGGTGTCCATCCAGAATC
The DNA here is from genome assembly GCA_044240265.1 of Luteolibacter sp. GTDB lineage: Bacteria > Verrucomicrobiota > Verrucomicrobiia > Verrucomicrobiales > Akkermansiaceae > Luteolibacter. Next base: position 1,899 of record JBIHZT010000072.1, read on the forward strand.
CCCCGTTCTCCCAATCGCGGGACAACCCGTAATTGATCCTACCATTCACCAGCCGCACCTCTCCGGGCGAGTAGGGCGCGCCGCCGAAAAGCACGAACTGGTTGGTGGCCTTGACCTCGACGCCGGCAGTCAGGCGTTGACGCCATTTTCCGAGCGAGGGCAGCGAAAGCTTTTGTATCGCTGCGACCGACCACGAAATGCCGGTGTTTTCCACGGGAAGGCCGCTCTGAACGGCATAGGAAAGGACTTCCGCGTAAACCGCATCGAGCTGGAGCGACTGATGGATGCGGTGGAAGGGGATTTCCCAGCTCAGTGCATGCGCCTGCAGCGAGGACACGGGATCACCGAGCACGGTTTGCCACGCCAGGATGTGCTCGTTTTTCGTCATTCCCGCCGCTCCGAAGATGAAGCGGTTCTCGCCGAGCAGGTGAGGCCCGCTGTTTTCGTAGCCCACCGTCGCCCGCCATGGCTTTTTTTCCGCGAGGCCGATGAGCAAATCCGCGGTCGCCGGCTCGCTCCCCGGAGAAACCATCAACTGCGGCCGCCGGAACACGCTGCGGCCATACCAGGCCATTTGCTCGTCGAGCTCCGAGCGGCGTAAAATTTGGCCACGCCGCAGCTTCAGCCCTTTGAGAATCGCCTTCGGGTCCCCATATTTCGGCCGTGATACTCCGACGTTCCCGATTCGGCCGATCTCCACCGTGAACCGTAAGATCCCCGTCGCCAATTCCTGTTCGGGCGCGTCGATACCCACGACCGGATATCCCTCAACGTCATAGTGGTACAAAATCGCATCCGCGATGGCGACGAGATCGCCTTCCGTCAAAGATCGCCCGCTCCACGGCGCGAGCTTGGATCCCAGCGTCACCGGGGAAGGGACCAGCAAATCCTTCGCCGCACTCAATCCGGGGGCGACCCCGATCACTTCACCGCCGCTCCATGATTCCAGGCGGATTTCCTTAAGCTCTTGGCACAGAATGACTCCAGTGTCCATCTTGCTAGTTTCCGCTGGTTTTACCGGGATGGCGTCCACGGGTTTTGCCTCCGGAACACGCGGATCCACCCCAGGCAGGAATTGCGCATGGGCCACGGAAGTCAGGAAAATGGCCAACAGTGGGCGCATCGCAGATCGCTATTCGGAATTCACGCACCGGTGGAAATTTCCTCGAAGATCCACCATTTGTGCCGTTTCACGGCATCTGATTAGCAAGTCCTGATATTTAAGCCAACATAAAGATGCGGGCGGCCCGTGTCATGGCGTCGGAAATCCCCGGGTTGTTTGAAAGCGGGGTTTAGCGTTTCGCAATCATGGTATTTCCGCCGCGCATTCCGAAAAATGATGATCGCTGGAGCAATGATTTCGACTTGCCGTTTTGCGCCACTCGCTTGTCGGCGCGCTCGGAGTATGACGGATCATTCCGGGCACCGCCCGATGCGCTCACCGGCACGCGTTGAGTGACCGACTGAGTTGCGGGACTGGTCTTGGTGCCGTCCACTCTCGTCGATTTTGAAGTCACCAAAGTCGCGCCACTGGTCGCTGGTGCCGTACTGCCGACGGCGGAATTGTCAGTAGCATCGTTGGTCTTGACCGTGCTGACCGGCGCGCGCAGCGGGTTGCTGTAGCTCACTGTCTGAGACGTGCTGTTTCCATTCGAGCCACGCAATACCATTTCCGGGCTCGTCGAAGTGGCCCCGGGAACCGTGGTCCCTGATCCCGCATCAGCCATGTTGGTACCGGCTGCATTCATAGATTTTCCAGCATCCCCCGAATCCCGCCCGGCATCACCAGAGGCACTGATGGGCGTGCTGTAGCTGATCGTCTGCGGTGCGGAGCTCACTTTGGTCCCGTCCGGACGCGATAGCTGTGGAAGGGTCAACGTAGAATCATTGATTGCCGGTGCAATATCGCCCTCGTCTGGCACAAGAACCGCCCCATTCTGCTTAAAATTCCCGTTGAAGACCCCATGGCCGACGATCACGCCGCTGGACTCGTTGGTAATCAATCCGCCCTTCCCCACTTCCAGAAAGATCCGGCCTCGACCTGCATCGAGCTTCCCTTGGTTGGTGATTTCACGACCCGCCGCCACTTCGATCCGACTGGCCCGGGTCTCACCCAGGTTCAGGACAAATCCAAATCCACTCTCCTCCTTGAGCCTGCGCTCGCCCGAGGCGGACACGGATACTTCCCTGCCACCGCCGATGAGCACATCCTGAGAGGCTTGGATCCTGGCCGTGTCGCCAATGACCACCCGCTCGCCACCGAGGACCACGTCGCCGTCGGTTGCTTCCACACGGCCGTTCACCGTCAGATAGTTGAAACCTCCAGGGCCTTTCATCTTGTAGCCGTTTTCGCCTGAGAAGTCGTCGGCATCCGCGTTCAGGGTTGCGAGAGTCACTCCTTTCGCGATGATCGATCCGTTGACCTCCAGATCGGCGGTGGGTGAGAAAAAGGCGACGATCCCGTTTGAGGTCACCGCGCCATTGATGAAATGGGTTCCGGTTCCACCGAGGAAGTTCACCACCGTCTTGCCGCCGGTGAAATTGAAGACCATCTCGCTGCCGCTCTCGAGATTGAGCTCTTCCCAGTTGAACACCGTGTTTTTCGTAAGCGTGAAAACCGTTCGGGTTCCGGTGGCGGTCGTTTCAGTCGTCCAATTCGCCGTGCCGGGCGTCGTCAGGACCGGGTCCTTCGCATGAAGGACGCTAACCAGCATGCCGAGGATTGCAATTCGGGCGGGGACTGTGAAAATTTTCATATTATCGAAGGCGTTCAAACCTCGATAATTAACCAAATTTGACTTTATGGCATTACGGGATCGCGTACCCCGCCCTTCCCCCTCCTCCTCAACCGGGTAAACAGCCTTGTCGATATCCATCGACCCCGAAAGCCGCCATCATGAAAGTGCATGGCGGCTTCGGGCAAAGCGACAACGCCCAAGCCGCCCTCGAAGTTGGCAGCATGCTCATCGTCGGCCAGCACCTCTCCCTCCAAGCCAACGACAAACAACAACCCGTGCCACGCTGGCCGCCACCGCGGCAAGACGCACCGGTGGTCGAGCGGGTGGCGTATCGATTCGTCACGGCGCGAGGCAAACCACTCTACGGTCTGCGCAAGCAAACCGACGTGGTTTTGTGAAGCCCTGAGTCGGGGAGGCGTTTGATTTTCAACCAAAGCGCAAAGAACGGAGGCACAATATGTCACGCCAGCGAGCGATGGTTCGTCCGCATATTGATGGGGATTCCGGGTGTGTGCTAATTCTGACAGGCTGCTAGCGGAGTTTCAAAGGAATACAGGAAACTGGTGATGGCGGGAGCTGTTGGAAAATCTTCGGAAAGTGTGGGCCGGGACGGGAAGACGAGCACGGAGACCCTGCGCAAAGGAATTGCAGAAGAGGCGACGGAGCGCGCATGCGAAAATGATGGAGAGATTCCGCCCGGCACCATCGAATCATCCATGGCCACGGCGGATCTGAGTCCACCGCTCATTGGCGAGTGTGGTGTGTTGCTCGAATCTCCGCCAAACGCACGAGGGCTCCATCAGATTACTTTCGAAATATTAAGGATCTTTTCCGCCCGGATCGGGGGCTCCGCGAAGTCATTTTTCGTCAGATCATGGAGTTATGAAATTACACGATTTTGTCCGGATAAATTTCTTGCTATCGGCTGCCGATGGTCAAAAACCTGCCCGCAGTAGATCGAAGAGTATCCCTACTTGAATAACCTCTTCGCATCTATTTTTCAGCTTGGTGAATTATCATCATAACAAAAATATCCCCTATGCATCCCCCTTCGCTGCCGCTCATCGGCATTTCACTAACTCTTTCGATTGCAGCGACTCAAGTTCAGGCAACCGAATCAAACAAGTCGCCCGGCAATTCTTCAAAGCCCGGGCAATTCGATAAATCCCGCGACAATTCACGCGGCAAAGACTGTGAACAGAACAAAGACAAGGGCTGGGATCGGGATAAGGATAAGGACAAGTGTCCGAAACCCGGCGGCTCTAAAAAATGCACCCGCGTCGATTACGAAGATGATGACGATTGCGGTCACGGGAACGGGAACGGCCATGGGAACGGCCATGGGAACGGCCATGGGAACGGGAACGGGAACGGGAACGGAAACGGAAACGGAAACGGAAACGGAAACGGAAACGGAAACGGAAACGGAAACGGAAACGGGAACGGGAACGGCCATGGAAATGGCAATCCCGGAGATGACTGCTACTCCGGCAACGATAAGCCCGGGCATGGCAACGACAAACCCGACTCCGGCAACGACAAGTCCGGACATGGTAAGAGTAAACCCGACCCGGTCTGTGAAATTCCTGCCAAACCAAAGTCCGAACCCGTGAAAGACACAAAACCCGCCGGCAAGGATGACTATATCCAAAAGGAGTTGAAGCGTCTTGAGTGTGAGGCGCTTGAGAGAATAGCCAACCAGAACAAGTCAAACGCCAACCACGGAAATTCAGGGTCACGCAACCATACGGTCGCACGCCGTGAAAGGTAATCGCAGCGGTCGGGCTTTCTTGGGCGATTCGCCCGCTTCGATCCTTCAAATACGTTTTTACCTCCGTCCTAACCAAGTCCCGTCGGCATCGGGACTTGGCGGTTCGCCGACACGGGCGATGTAGCTGGAGCATCTCGCGCCAGCCCGTTGTCCGGGCGTCCCGCCCGGGTCACCGGTGGGCCGACCTTTCTCGAATCCTGTAAATCCTAACACAACCGCCCTGGTTCATGGCTAATCCTCCACCCGCTCCTTGGCACCGCCTCGTGTCGGACACGGCCCGCGGAAGTTGCTTCGTTTTTAGCATCCTCCTGTTCGGCCTGCTGTTGCCCACGCTGGTTTCGCTGGGCGGCTCGACCAATCTCATCAACTGGGGCCCGGGGCTTCTCTTCGCTGGAGCCGCCTGTCTGCTGTTGCTCGACAAGGACCGCCACGGCGTCCGCGGTGGCTGGCTTCACTCGTGCGGCTTCATTTTGCTCCTCGGGTTTCTGTTCGTCCGGTCGCGGTTCTCCCCGGATGTCTCGGCCGCGGCCAACCACTCGGCGCTGCTCGCTCTGGCCGCCGCCGGTTATCTCATCGGCAAACTCGCCGGTGAGACGAAATCGCGCTCTCTGTTCATCGGTCTGGCGCTGGTCACAGTGCTCAATTTTTCCTGTTCGCTCATGCAGATGGCGGATCCGGATTGGAACCTTATCTACCCGCGGCGCAGCGGTGGATTCCCGTCCGGCCTCTTCGCCCACTACAGCTACTCCGCGGCATTCTGCCTGGGAGCGGCGGGCCTGCTCATGTCGCGAGCATTCAGCGAGAGTGCGAAGCTGAAACCCCTCATGATCGCCGGCGTCATCTGCGCCCTCGCCACCATCCCGCTCAGCATCTCCCGCGGAGGAAACCTGGCCCTCGCCTTCATGGTCGCCACCGCCTGCGCGCTCCTGCTGGCGCGGGGATTCTCGTCCTCCAAGTCGCTGATGAACACCTGGTTACCAGTCGTCGTCCTGCCCGGCTTGATCCTCATTTTCGGCAGCCTGCTCGTCCCGATGATCGGCCGCAACAAAGGTCCCGGCGGGTTTTACGCGGATTCCGTCCGGCTCGACTTCTGGAAGGCCGCTACCGAAATTTCCGCCAACCACCCGTGGCTCGGCAGGGGCGCAGGTGGCTTCGCCCGCGAAATCTTCCACGTGATGGCCGGCCTCACCGCCGAGCCCGGCATGGTCCACAATGAAGCGCTGCAAGTCGCCGTGGAGCACGGCTGGCCGGCACTCGTCATCCTCACCGCGCTGCTGGGCGTGCCGGTCTGCCTTTGTTTCTGGCGCTTCGTGAATAAAACCGGTGCGACGAACGCCTCGTGGGCGGGAATGGGTCTCCTGGCGATGATCGTGCAATCCAACTTCGAGAGTATTTTTCATTCAGCGCCCGGCGTTTTTGTCGCGGCACTCATTCTCGGCCAACTCAGCCGCAGCTTGTGGAATGCTGGAAGCCACGAAGTCCCGGCAGAAATCACGCCGCAAAGCGACGGCCGCCTCCCGGACCGGGATTTCCTTCACGCCGTCAGAACCTGCGTGGGCGATTATTCCGCCGCCCGTGCGGAAGCTGTCCCTGAGTTGGTGGCGCTGCTCTCCAGGTCGAAGGATGAACAATGGCGGCGGGGAGCCTACCGCCTCAGCTATTGGTCGAAAATTCAGGATGAGGCCGGCCTGCGCAATGCCATGAACGGCCTCGGCGAAAGATGCTCCGCCGCCCTTGCCGCTCTGCCATCGACCAAGGAGCCGGTTGCAATCAACCTTCACTCCCGGGGCTGGCGCGTTGCCGGAAATCTCGCGCTGGCCGCCTGTGCGATTCCCATCCTGCTGTCCGGCGCAGGACTGTGCCGGGCTTTCATTCACGCCTGGGTTCCGGTTTACCACCCGCACCAGCTTTCGGTTCACGAGCGTTTCACCGCGCTGCTCCGCGTGGTGGAGAACCGCTCCGGCATGGGAATCGACCGCAAAGTTCTGGCCGCCGGCTTGGACTGCATCGATGACTTGCAGAGTATGGAGGCCCGGGAATACTGGGCCGCCGCCTATCGCCCGCGGCTTCTGCGGGCGGTCTCCGGCTGGCGCACCGACCCCGGTGCAGCACTCCAGCTCGCCGAGATCGTCGGCTGGGCCGGTGATGTCGAAGCCGCGTTGGACTTATACAACCACGCCATCGCCGCCCAAGGAATGAACGAACGGCTTTTCATGGCCCACGCCTTCAAGGGCCGGTATCTTTACGAGCTTTATCTGTCAGCCTCCGCCGACGGGAAATCATCCCGCAGGAAATTCTATGCCCTGCAGGCGGTCACATCCTTCCAAAACGCCATCGCCGCCATGGGCGACAAGCCGGGATTCCTCGATGCGAACTTCGCGCGGATGATGCGCGAGTGTGAGGCGGCCGAAAAAAACGTGATGTAACCGCCTCCGGTTAGCCGACATGGAGCCATTCAAAAACGCGTTTTCCCATCCCAAGGCCCGCCTCATCGCAGAGGCGGTCAAGCGGGCGCATCCGGCGTTTTCGCTGCCGCAGTTCAGCAAGGGGCTGGAGGCGGCGCTGGAGCCGCTGGAGCTGAAGCAACGCATGCACCTCATCGCGGACCGCATCGAGGCCGGGCTGCCTGCGAATCCGCCGGCGATGTTTGCGATTTTGACGGGCGCACTGGCAGTGGATGAAAACGACACCCGCGGCCTGCGCGGATTCCTCGTCTGGCCGCTGACGGAAATCGTCGCCCGCCGGGGACTCGGGCATTTGCCGGAATCGCTGACGGCGCTGGCGGAGATGACGAATCGCTTCACCGGCGAGTTCGCCATCCGGCCGTTTTTGCGGGAGCATCCGGGGCGTGTGCTGAAGCAACTCCATGCCTGGTGCGAGCACCCGGACGAGCATGTGCGGCGGCTCGTTTCGGAAGGCAGTCGGCCGCTGCTGCCGTGGGGTGGAAATTTGCCGGAGCTCTTGGAGTCGCCGCATCCGACGCTGGGATTGCTGGAAAAACTCCACCGCGATCCGAGCGACTACGTTAGACTTTCGGTCTCCAATCATCTCAACGATTTCAGCAAACACCACCCGGAGCTCGTCATCGAGACGCTCACCCGCTGGCAAAAGGCGAATCCAGACGACCCGCGACTGGCGAAACTCGCCCGCCACGCCTGCCGCACGCTTTTGAAAAGCGGCCATCCCGGCGCGTTGGAATTCCACGGCTACGGCTCGGCCAAGGCGCTGGAGCTTGAAATTTTCGAGCTCGGGAAAAAGTCGGTCAAGCTTGGCGGCCAGTTGGATTACCGGCTTGTCGTCCGCAATTCGTCGCGACGTCCGCTGCGGGTGATGTTCGACTACGCCATCCACCACCGCAAAGCGAACGGCACGCTCAGTCCCAAGGTTTTCAAAGGCCGCATCCGTGAGCTGGCGGCGGGCGAGCGATGGGAAATCACCGGGCGGCACTCGGTGAAGCCGATCACGACGCGGGTGTATTATCCCGGAATTCATGGCTTCGAGCCGCGGCTCAACGGGCGGGCGTTCCCGGCGCTGGAGTTCACGCTGAAAACTTGAGATCCGCACTTGTCGCGCCGCGCTTGGCAGGGCATTCCAGCCAGCATGAATTTCGCGGCGGTTTTATTCGATTTCGACGGCGTGCTGGTGGACACCGAGTGGGCGATCTATCAGGCGTGGCTGGGGACTTTCCTGGCGCACGGGCATGATCTGCCGCTGGAGGTTTACACGCGCTGCATCGGCTCGGATTTCGCCACGTGGTCGCCGAAGTCGCACTTGGAGGACCTTTCCGGGCTGGCGTTCGATTGGCACGATCTGGATGCGAAACGCCAGGACACCATCATGGCGGACCTCGCGGGCGAAGGAACGATGGCCGGGGTGACTCCGCTGCTAGAGAAACTCACGGCGCGGGAAAT
>JBIHZT010000531.1:0-3210 GCA_044240265.1 Luteolibacter sp.
GACTCCAGCAGTTGGGTGGCGACGATGACGCGGGTGCCGAGCTCGTGGCAGCGCTTGATGATGCGGCGCTGGAGAATGGGCAGCTCCTCGAACTCGACCTCAGTCCCAAGATCGCCGCGGGCGATCATGATCACATCCGCCTCGTGGATAATGGCGTCGATGTTGCGGATGGCTTCCTGATCCTCGATCTTGGCGACGATTTGCGCCTCGCCCTCGAGGGCCTTCATCGCTTCGCGGAGTTCCCGGACGTGGGCGGAGTCGCGGACGAAGGAACCGGCGATATAATCGGCGCGACACTCGACGGCGAGCGCCAGGTCCTTGTGGTCCTTCTCCGTGAGGGCGGGAAGGTTCAGGCGGACGCCGGGAAGATTGATGTGGCGGCGCGAGCCCATGGTGCCGGGCGTGGTCACGTGACAGAGGATGCGGTCTTCTTCCACCACGTCGATGCGCATCAACAGCGCACCGTTATCGACGACGAGGGTGTTTCCGGCGGTGACATCGCCCATCAGGCCGTCGTAATTGACGGTGGTGGAAATCGGGGTGGTGGCGGCAGCGGCGGCTTTGCGGAACTCGACCACGTCGCCTTCGAGCAGGTCGTAGGGTTTGTCCAAATCACCGGTGCGGATGGAAGGGCCGGTGAGGTCGAAGAGCACGGCGATGTGGACTTTCCGGGATTCCGCCTGACGGCGGACGCGCTTGGTCATCTCGGCGGCCCATTCGTGTTTGGCGTGGCTCATGTTGAGCCGGAAAACATTGGCTCCCGCATCGATGAGCCGCCCGATCATTTCTTCGGATTCAGTGGCGGGGCCGAGAGTGAGGATGATCTTCGTTTTGCGTGACATGGATGGAAAAAGTCGGGGATGAAGGCAAGCCGCCGGACCGGCTTCCGCGACCGAGCAGAAAACATGCCCGCGAAATCAAGGCAAGCACAAGTCGGTGCGGAAAACGTCAGACCGGGGTAACACCACACGCCCGGCCGCCTGCCCGGCCGATCTTTAAAAAGCACTTCCCTCTTGCCACGCCCCCTGTTCCCCTTCCCCTTTCTCACATGGCCACCCTCTTGCGGATTCTCCGCCACACGTTCCGTTTCCCGCTGCAGAGTTCGCTCTCGCTGCTGATGGCCATCGCCTGTACCTGCCTCGTGCTCGTGCTACCCGGAATCACGATGCAGTTCATCGACGTGATCATCGCCAAAAAACGCCCGGACCTTATCATCCCCACCGCCGCCGTCGGCATCGGCGCGATTCTCCTGCGGCAGGCGATTTTCACGCTGCGGACGTATTATAACAATTCGCTCGAACTCAAGCTCACCCACCTGATCCGCGTCGAGCTTTACGACAAGCTCCAGCGGCTGCCGGTGAAATGGTTCGACTCGAACTCGTCGGGCGAAATCATGTCGCGCGTCGCCAACGACGTACCCACCACCAACCGCGTCATCATCGAGGGCGTGGACCAGGCCATCGCCGCGGTGCTCCAGTTCCTCATCGTCATGGGCTACATGTTCTGGCACTCGTGGCAGCTCACACTGGTCACGCTCATCCCCCTGCCCTTCATCGCCGTTCTAACCACCTGGTGGAGCCGCCGCTCCGAGCCGATGTGGCGCGAGTCCTCGGAGGCCACCTCGGCGCTCAATGCCATCCTCCACGACAACCTCTCCGGCATCCGCCAGATCAAGGCCTACACCGTCGAGCCGCAGGCCTTGGAAACCTTCGACAAGGCCTCCCGGAAAGTCGGGGAAAAAACCATGAACGTCATGCGAGGCCAGGCGCTCGTCTGGCCCGGCGTCTCCTTCATCGCGGAGTCCGGCATCATCCTGATGGTCGCCTTCGGCGCGTGGGCCGCGCTGCAAGGCCAGATCCAGCCCGGCGTGGTGGTGTCCTTCCTTGTCGCGTGGGGATTCCTCTTCGATCCGATTTCCCGCATCAACACCCTCTCACAAACCTTCACCCGCGGCATCGTCTCGGCGGAACGCGTTTTTAAAATCATCGACACCCCGGACGAGACCCACCTCACCGATGGCCTGCGCCCGGATCGCATGACCGGCCACGTCCGCTTCGAAAACGTCTCATTCTCCTACTCCGACGAAGCACCCACCATCGACGGCCTCACCCTTGAAGCGCTCCCCGGCCAGACCATCGCCCTCGTCGGGGCCACCGGCGCCGGCAAGTCCACCGTGCTCAACCTGCTCACCCGTTTCTACGACCCCACTGCCGGACGCATCCTCATCGACGGTGTCCCGCTGGACGGAATTTCCAAGGAATGGCTGCGCGACCAACTCGGCTACGTGACCCAGGAAAGCTTCCTCTTCAACACCACCCTCCGCGAGAACCTCCAACTTGCCAGACAGGACGCCAGCGACGCGGAAATCTGGGGCGCGCTCGAGGCCGCCAACGCCGCTTCCTTCGTCCGCGCCAGCCCGGACGGCCTGGACACCATCGCCGGCGAGCGCGGCAGCCGCTTCTCCGGCGGCGAGAAACAACGTCTCTCCATCGCCCGCGCCCTGTTGAAAAATCCGCCGTTGCTGCTGCTCGACGAAGCCACCTCCGCGCTCGACAACCAGACCGAGCGCCTCGTCCAGGAGGCGCTTGAAAACCTCCGCTCCGACCGCACCTGCTTTGTCATTGCGCACCGCCTCTCCACCGTCCAGAAGGCCGACCGCATCTGCGTGCTTCACCACGGCAAGCTTGTCGAACAAGGTAGCCATCAGCAGCTTCTCGCCCTCGGCGGGTCGTATGCGAAACTTTATGAGGCCACTTTCGCAAACGATCCTCGACCCGCCGCCTAAACGGCCCCATATTTCCTTCTAAACATCACCCCAGTCCCACCCTTTTCATGGAAACTCTTCTCAAACTACCCGACGACGCCGCTCCCAGCACCATCAGCGAGATCCTCGCCTCGCTCCGCAAGGAGCACTTCGATCCCCGCCACGAGGCCAAGGCCTGGGGCGACTGGATCTACCTTGCCACCTACACCACCGTCATCAGCATCGAGTGCAACCACGGCCTCAGCAGCACCGCCACCATCGAGCACGGTGAGGGCGAAGAAGAGGGCGAGCCCATCCCTTCGCTCTACCGCGCCTTCGGTCGCCTCGGCTGGATGGGCATCGACAGCGACGGCGAGTTCCCGCTGGATTGATTCCAGCCATCTCTCAGGCGGCACGCTTGACCTCGCCACGGGTGGGGAACAATCTCTCCTACCTCATGAGAGACA
>JBIHZT010000532.1:0-3208 GCA_044240265.1 Luteolibacter sp.
GCTCGAAACCCCCAGCCCCACCGGCTTCGAAATGCGCGGCCAGCAGGTCTGGGCGGACTGGATCAAATCCCACGCCCCGGAAGTCACCTGCGACTCCTACGGCTCCACCTGGGCCACCCTGCCCGGGAAATCCAAGCGCATCATCATGCTGGAAGCCCACGCCGACGAGATCGGCTACATGATCAAACACATCGACGACAAGGGATTCCTCCGCATCGACCGCGTCGGCGGCTCGGACGCCGCCACCGCGCGTGGCCGCCGGCTCACCATCCTCGGCGACAAGGGACCGGTCTCCGGCATCATCGGCAACACCGCCATCCACCTCCGCCGCGACGAGGCCGGCCATGAGAAGGCTCCCGCCGTGCACGACCTGTGGGTCGATGTCGGCGCCTCCAGCGCCGCCGAAGTCGCCACACTCGGACTCCGCGTCGGCCACCCCGCGGTCTATCAGGACGGTCCGTTGGAACTCTCCCACAAGCGCCTCATCGGCCGCGCCCTCGACAACCGCATCGGCGGATACATCATCGCCCAAGTGATGAAGCGCATCGCCGCCGGCAAGAAAAAGCCTGCGTTCACCCTCGTCTGCCTCAATGCCGTGCAGGAGGAAATCGGCGGCAACGGCGCGATGATGGCCACCTACCGCCTCAAGCCAGACCTTTGCGTCTGCCTGGACGTCACTCACGCCACCGACACCCCGGGCATCGACCCTAACAAACACGGCAGCGTCAAACTCGGCGGCGGCCCGACCGTTTCCCACGGCACCGCGAACCACCCCCACGTCGTCCAGCGCCTCATCGACATCGCCGCCAAGGCCAAACTGCCGCTCCAGCACGAGGCGAGCAGCCGCTTCACCGGCACCGACACCGACAAGATTTTCCACAGCCGCGAAGGCATCCCCAGCGCGCTCGTCTCGCTGCCGTTGCGCTGCATGCACTCCGTCGTGGAAACCGCCCACCTCGACGACATCCAGCACACCATCGACCTGCTCACCGAGTTCGTGCTGTCACTCACCGAGAAGGACGAGTTCCGGCAGGTGTTGAAATAAGGACTCTTGAAGCTCATTTCGAGAGTTGATCCACCGCCGAATGGGTGGCAGTCTTACGCCGTGAGTTTGTCCGTCATTCCATCTCCGGAAATCATCAGGGCTTTTTGTAAAAGTCGTGGTATTTCACGCCTCAGCCTTTTTGGTTCTGCGAACAGGGAGGATTTTGATTCCGACCGAAGTGACGTGGATTTGCTGGTTGAGTATGAGCCGGCCAGACATCCGGGATTGAATCATTTCCTAATCGCTGATGAATTATCCGGTCTATTCGGGCGGAAGGTGGATCTAAACACACCACCGATGCTTGGTCGGCATTTGCGGAAAATCCTACCGGAAGCCGTCGTTCTCTATGATGAAGCGTGATCCATCGGACACGCTGCGCCAAATGAGGGAATTCGCGGTGGAAGCGAGTGATCTTGCCGTCGGCGGGAGCCGCAAGACGTTGGACGAGAATCTGGGATTCCGCCGGCACGCGGAAAGGGTGGCCGAGCTGATAGGCGAGGCCGCAACGCGCCTGCCCGAAGAATTCAGAGCTGCCTGGCCGGAAGTCCCATGGAGACAAATGATCAGCATGCGGAACTGGTTGATTCACGGTTATGATGGAATCGACACTGACATTCTCTGGGATGTCTTGAGTTGGCGTGCGGCGGAATTAATTTCGCAATTGGATGAGATCCTGGCCGCCCGGGAATCCAACGGAGACTGACCATGCGTCTCGACCGTTTCCTCACCCGCCGTGGGACGCACCCTTGCAAGGATGTGGCGCGACTGTTAGCCGATGGTCGGGTGCGCGTGGACGGGACGGTGGAAACCTGCGGACTGCGGCGGATCACCCGCTTCAGCCGGGTGGAGCTGGACGGGGAAATCCTCCAGGGCAAAGAAGCCGTCTATCTGATGCTGTACAAGCCCGCCGGCTACCTGAGCGCCACCACCGATCCGCAACATCCGACAGTGATGGAACTCATCGACCACCCGCTGCGGGAAGAACTGCATCTGGCCGGACGGCTCGACCGGGCGACTACCGGGTTGCTGCTGCTGACCAACGACGGCCGCTGGTCGAAACTTGTGACGGAGCCGGTGGAGGAAATTTCCAAAGTTTACCGGGTGACGACGCGGGACGTAATTTCGCCGGAGACGACAGCCATCTTCGCGGCGGGAATTTATTTCGCCTACGAGGACCTCACCACGCGTCCGGCGCGATTGGAAATCCTGTCCAGGCGCGAGGCGCTGCTAACGATCCACGAGGGGCGCTACCACCAGGTGAAGCGGATGTTCCACGCGGTGGGAAACCAAGTGCTGGCCCTCCACCGCGAGAGCATCGGGCCGCTGGTGTTGGATGACCTGCCACCGGGAAGCTTCCGGCACCTGACCGCGGACGAAGTCGCGGCTTTCAGACGCTGAGTCCTCCATACGTGCCCGCCCCTTATTGCATGGAAGTCGGAATGTCGCCTCCTCTATTTCGTTGGCGGAAAGGGAAATCGCGGGCTGGCTGAGTGCGATGTTCCGCTTCGTCCGCGTGCTGGCGGCCATCATGTGGATCGGCAACTCGATTTTGTTCACCTGGATGGAGCTGAACCTGATCGCCCCTGCTCGACGCGACGAAAACAGAACTTCCAGGCTGGTGCCATCGGCCTGAGCATCGGGGGAATCCTCGCCTGGTGGCTGATCTACGACACGATCTGGCGCACGAAATTAAAAGAACGCCCGGTGGTCGCGATTCTTCTGACATTCGGCTGTTGCTGGCGGCGGTCTTTTTCGACCGCTATTTCAGCGGCCGTACGGTCTATCTCCAGATTGGCGCGATGATGGGCTCGGCGCGCATTTCCCGCAGCTCACCGGATCTTCACGGCGTTTTCAACTCCATGCAGGTGCCCGCAGACGATACGAAAATCATCTCCGACGCGGCCTGATCACGCGAATCCATCAGACAACCACAGCTCCGGATCGTCAAAGGCCACGTCGCCGTACGCGCATCTATCCGAAGCGCGGATCAACGAACTCGTCGCCTACCTGAAGTCGCTCTGAAATTACTTCGGCAGGCCACTGGCGATCGCATCCCAGCGCTGTTTGAATGCGGGACTTCCCTCGGAAAGAGTCGCTGCGGCGGCGAGCGCGCCCTCGCGGTTCCCCGCGATCCAGGCGAAGGAAATCGCACATTCGTGGCGG
>JBIHZT010000615.1:0-2760 GCA_044240265.1 Luteolibacter sp.
CGCCGCTGGGAAGTCACCAGCAAGCGCTAGCTCATTGCGCAAATAGATGGACTAACGAACCAGCCGCCTTTCGCCACCAGCCCATGCCCAGCTTGTAGCGTCGCTCTGTGAGCGTCGTAGCCGAAGAAACGCGCTTGCCGCATCTCATCGGCATCGACGGGCATGGACGCGCCGCTATGATCGATCCATCCGCCTGACCCAAATGAGACCCATTTTTCCCCAATCGCTCCAAGTCACATGAATCCAAATTTCCTAGTCAAACTCCCTGCATCCATCCTGCTGCTGGCGGGTTTCTGCCAACTCGCCGCAGCCGTGGAGCCGCCGGCCGAGCCGATGAGCGTGTGGTTCACCGCTCCGGCCGTTTCGTATCTCGAATCCTGTCCGCTTGGAAACGGCCGCCTCGGAGCCATGGATTTCGGCGGCGTGGATGATTGCCGCGTCGTGCTCAATGAGTCCACCGTCTGGTCCGGCGGACCCTACGAGGCAAACCGACCGGATGCGCATCAATCTTTGGAAGCCACCCGCAAGGCGATTTTCAGTGGCAACATCGAGGAGGCAAGCAACCTTCTCAGCGCGAATTTCAAATATCCAGAGGGCGTCAAAGGATGGTGGGATGAGAACCAGTTTGGCTGCTACCAGATCCTGGGAGACCTCAACCTCCGCTTCAAGGCATCCCGCGACCACCCGGTGGTCACCTCGCCCAGCGGCCATTCCATAGGTGACAGAGTGGGAGCCGCGCTCGAAACCCGCTACGACGGTGTCGTCGCCGCCCCGGCAGCGAGCAGCGCGGACCATTCCATCCGCAGCAGCGTCGATGCCTCCGCGAAAACCAAGTGGTGCGTGCCTAACGCCGCCGCGGCGGTCACCTGGCAAGCCGAACTTCCAGCCTCTCGGAAAATCACCAGCTACGCCCTCACCAGCGCCGACGACATGCCCATCCGCGATCCCAAAGAATGGTCGCTCGATGCCTCGAACGACGGCCAGCAGTGGACCACCCTCGACAAGCAGGTGATGCCGGAGCCCTTCGGAAATCGCTTCGAGGAAAAACGCTTCACGCTCGCCACGCCCGGGGAATATCGTTTCTACCGCTTCACCTTCATCCCCCGCGATCCCTACTTCCAACTGGGCGAAATCACTCTCAGCGGTTTGGATCTAACGAAATCCACGCCGGTCCCGGCAGGTTACCGCCGTGACCTCAACGTGATGCGCGGTGTCTCGACCACCCGCTTCTCGATCGATGGCGTGGAATACCAGCGCGAGCTGATCGTTTCCAAACCGGCCGAAGTCATCGCCATGCGCATCCGCGCCTCCAAGAAAGGTGGCTTGAATTTCACCGCCGCATTATCGCGTCAAAAAAATGCCTCGGTCCACGCCGACGGCAAAACACAGATGATGCAGGGCCAGCTCCCGTTCCACAAACCCGGCAGCGGAGAGTCCGGCGAGGGCGTGAAGTTCCTCAGCATGTTAGGTGTGTCAACCGTCGGTGGCAAATCCACCACCACCGACGCAGGCATCATCATCGAGAATGCGGATGAGGCGGTCCTGCTGGTCTCCGCCGGCACAAACCTGCGCAACGAAGGCTACGCGGAACAAACGCGCACCCGGCTGCAAGCCGCGCTCGCCCTGCCGTTTGAGAAAATCCTGGCCGATGCGACGAACGATCACGCCAGCCTCATGGACCGCTGCAAACTCGAACTGCCGGCCGGCCCCAACTCCAAGTTGCCGACGCCCGAGCGCGTCCGGCTCAACGAACAATCGCCCGATCCGGCGCTGGCCGCGCTGTATTACCAGTTCGGCCGCCATTTGATCGTTTCCAGTTCGCGCCCGGATTCGCCGCTTCCCGGCAACTTGCAGGGCATCTGGGCTGACGAGTATTCCACCGAGTGGCGCGGCGATTTCCACACCAACATCAATCTCCAGATGAACTACTGGGCCGCCGGAAGCGCCAATCTCTCGGAGTGCCACCTGCCGCTGATGCGCTTCCTCCAAGGCATGGCGAAGGAAGGGGAAAAAACCGCCAAGACCTATTTCAACGCGCCGGGCTGGGTGGCCTATCACACGCAGAATCCATGGTTTGAAACATCGCCCAGTTGCCTGCCCGCCGCCGCCGGACCCGTGAGCGGCGCCTGGCTGGTGCAGCACGTGTGGGACCACTATCAGTTCACGCGGGACAAGGAATTCCTCCGGAAATACTACCCGCTGCTGCGCGGTGCCTCGGAGTTCTGCGCCGCCGTGCTGGTGGAGGACCCACGCACCAAGGCATTGGTCACGGTGCCGTCCAGCTCACCGGAAAACGCCTTTGCCTACACCGCTCCCGACGGCACCCGCAAGAACGGCTGGCTTTGCGCCGGCTCCACCTACGACATGCAGATCATCCGCGGCTTGTTCAAGGCCACTGCCGCCGCCGCGCGCGTCCTCGGGACCGACGCGGAATTCGTGAAATCCATCGAGGCCGCCAGCGCCCGCCTCGCTCCCACCCGACTCAACAAGGATGGCCGCATCATGGAATGGCAGGAAGATTACGAAGAAGTGGAAATCCATCACCGCCACAGCTCGCACCTGTGGGGGCTTTTTCCCGGGGATGAAATCAACGCCAACACGCCGGAACTGCTGGAAGGCGCGCGCAAGTCGCTCGACCGCCGCGGCGATGCTTCGACCGGCTGGTCGATGGCGTGGAAGTCGCTGTTCTGGGCGCGCCTGAACGATGGCGACCGCTCCGCCAAACTCCTCTCCATGCTGATCGGCCGCGGCGCGCCGAAC
>JBIHZT010000121.1:0-8489 GCA_044240265.1 Luteolibacter sp.
CTGCGCGGCGGTCGCGGAGATGTTGGTTCAAAGCCACGACGGCACCATCACGCTACTGCCAGCCCTGCCCGCCGCCTGGAAAGACGGCAAGGTCACCGGCCTGCGCGCACGAGGAAATTTCACCGTGGATATCGCCTGGAAAGATGGCAAGATCACCCACCACCGGATCACTTCGCCTGAAGCGCGGGAGGTGCAGGTAAAGATCAACGGCACCCTGAAGCCCTGCACCACGACTTCCCCGTGAACGCCTGCTCATCCACCCACCCCTGGAAAACCGTTTCATCAAAAATCCAAACCTCATGATTTTACCCATCACCCGCCGTTTTCACCTGGTTCCGTCGCTCGCCGGGGCACTCCTCACCTGGCTCGCCGCGCCGCTTGCCACCGCCGCTGACTACTACATCGACCCGGCTGGCAACGACTCAGCCGCCGGCACCAGCGCCGCGACACCGTGGCAAAGCATCTCCAAAGTCAACGCCACCACCTTCCTGCCCGGCGACAATATCTACTTCAAAAAAGGCGGCACCTGGACCGGTTCGCTCTGGCCGAAAGGCTCGGGCAACAGCACTTCCCAAATCACCCTCGCCACCTACGGCAGCGGAGCCAAGCCGCTCATCGCCGGCGCGGGCGGCGGCACCGCCATTTCCCTGTCCGGCCAGTCGTATTGGACGATAGACGGATTCGAGGTCACCAACCTCGCCGGTGGAGCCGGCGGCAACCGTTGCGGCATCCGCGTCGGCGGCGGGGGCGACGGCAGCACGATCAACCGCATCCGCATCCTCAACAACGATGTGCATGACATCCAGGCCACCCCGGACGTGAACGACGGCGCGCGCAACTGGGGCGGCATCTTCGTCTGGATCGACGAGCCGGGCAAAGCCAATGACGTGCTAATCCAGGGCAACACCGTCACTGAAATCCAAGGCCAGGGGATTTCCTTCTGGGGGGAATGGGAAAACGGGCCGGATGCCACGATGAACTACGCCAATTGCAGCCCCAACGTGGTGGTGCGCGGGAACCGGGTCTGGCGGACCTCCGGTGACGGCATTCTGACGCTGGGCACCTTGAACGAGTTGGTGGAATACAACGAGGTGGCCTACGTCGGCGCACTGAGCGGACCCGGCAACAACATCGCCGCCGCGTGGCCGACCCGCCACGTCGATGGCATCTGGCAATACAACCACGTCCACCACACCGTCTGGCTGGATGCGAACGACAGCACCGCCTTCGACAACGACGGCTTTGTCCAGGGAACCACCTATTTCCAATACAATTACACCCACGACAACCAAGGCGGGTTCCACATGGAATACCGCTGGGAAGCAGACACCGGAAAAACCGTCTCCCGATACAATATTTCAGTGAACGACGGTCGCGGCACCGATGCCCGCATCTACTTCAGCAACCGCCCGGGAAGCGAGCTCTACAACAATGTCTTCTACAACCCCGGCATGACGCTCGACGTGTCCAATGGCGGCGCTAGCTACCACACCTTCCGCAACAACATTTTCGTCGGCGCGGGCCGGACCGCTTCATTCGCCACGCAAGGAGTGTATTCCAACAACACATTCAACGGCGGGGTCACGCGGCCAACCTCGGCGAACAGCAACTTTACCCGTGATCCGCTTTTTGTCAGTCCGAATACCACCGGCAATCTAGCCGGATTCCTCCTGCAAAGCACCTCGTCCGAACGCGGCACCGGCGTCGGCATCACTTCCAACGGCGGCAAGGATTTCTGGTCGGCGACGGTGCCCGCCTCTACCACCGCACCCCATCGCGGAGCCTCGCAGATCAATGCCATCGGGGACTACACCGCCACGCCGTCCTACTTCACGGCGACCGGCCCCTTTACCGCTACGATTCCCACGACCGGCTCCACCACCCTCGCCTTCACCGCCGAATTGCGGGACCAGAACTTCCATCTCATCTCCCCACCCGCGATCGCCTGGTCACTCAGCCCGGCCGCCAGCGGCTATTCCATTGATGCCAACGGCGTAGTCACCATCAGCAGCACTGCACAGCCTCAGCGCATTGCCGTCGTCGCGACCAGCGGCTCGCTGACCAGCAGTTCTTCATTCGGCGCGGGGAAAGTTGACGTCGTGCTCGGCACCGCCACCTACACCGATGCCCAGAGCTATGGCAACGGAACGGTCAACGGCTCTGGCAACTATACCGTCGCCACCTTCGGCCCGGGTGCGAACTACTCGTTTACGGGCAATCTGACGATTCCCGTGGAGTGGAATGGCGTGGTCCTCAACAGCAGTGCGGCCTTGAACGTGGGCGGGAACCTGGCCGTCGATCTAGCCGGCATCTCCCTGAACGGCGGCACGCTCACCGCAGGCGGCATTCGTTTGCAAGACGGCCCGGACTGGGTCGGGACCTTCAATGATGGCAAGCAGTCGATCCCAAGAGGCGACTCGATCATCAACGGCTCCACCATCGTGGCTAACCAGTCCAATCCTAACTTCATCAGCCTCGCCCCCAGCGCGACCTATTCACCGTATATGGCCAACAACCTTTGGCTTGGCGACGACGGAGCCACGATCCATTCCGCCGGCTTCGACATCGGCATCACGATGAACCTTCAGAACTTCTCCGCCCAAACAGGTTCCCTCATCAAGTCCGGCGACGGCACGCTGACCCTTACCGGCTCCAACGGCTATAGCGGCGGCACCACGATCAACGCCGGGACTCTGAAGGCAAACCGCAACACCCTGGGCACGGGGGCGGTGGTGATCAACAATGGAGGCACCCTGTATGTGAATGACCAGTGGGTCCTCTGCGGCGCAAACCCATATAATGTCGCGGAGCGGAATATCGGGACGCTGACCATCAACGCCGGCGGCACGCTCCAACTCGACGCGACCAACGGCTTCGCCAACGGTGCCACCAACCTCTATCTCAACGGCGGCTTGGTCACCGGAGGTCCCGATAACTTTCGTGGGGACTTATTCCTCTACAATGGAAACGAGCAAATCACGGCAGGCGGAGCGACCTCCTCCACGATCGCCTCCATCATCGGAGTGACCGGAACCAACAACACCATCACTGTAGATGACGGCAGCGCGCTCAACATCACCGGGGGAATCAAAAACTCGGATTGGTATAGCAATGGCACAACCCCGGGCGGCTTCATCAAGGCGGGCAACGGCACGCTGACGCTCTCCGGTCCCAACAGCTACAGCGGCTTGATCGACATCCAAGCCGGCACGCTGTTGGCCACCGGCAGCACCGCACTCGGGACTGGCGGATGGAGCGGCACCACCATGACGTGGATCCGCGCTGGTGCGACTCTGTCTCTCCAAGGCGGGGTCAGTCTTGATGAACACATGCACTTGATCGGGGCCGGCGTCGGCGGCTACGGCGCGCTGCGCAGCCTTTCCGGCGACAATGCGCTAACCTTGAAATATGGCGGCAACAGCAGTGGCCCCGGGTTCGCCATTGACGGAGACGCCACGATCGGCGTGGATGCAGGCACACTGACCGTCACCGGTTTCTATCATGACAGCGGTTCTTACGGCATCACCAAAGTCGGCATGGGCACGTTGGTGTTGACCCAAGCCAGCACCTACACCGGGGCTACGGTAGTAAGCGCCGGCACACTCCGTCTCGGAAATGGAAGTTCTCCGACAAATCTAGCCAACGCGGCAAATGTCATCGTCGCGGCAGGCGCGATGCTCGATCTCGACTTCACCGGCACCGATCAAATCGGCGGACTGTGGGTTGATGGTCTCCAATTGCCGCCCGGTGTGTATTCCGCCACCACCGGCTTCATCACCGGCACCGGCACCCTCACCGTGAGCATCGGCCCAGCCTCCGCGGATTACGCCACCTGGTCCGGTCGCGGCATCCACGATCTAGCAGGCGGCCCCGCCGACGACGATGACGACGACTCCGTCGCGAACCTTCTCGAATACGTGCTAGGCGGCAACCCGCTCGCCGCCTCCACCGGCATCCTTCCCGCCGCCACCACCACCGCCGGAAACCTCGTCTTCACCTTCCGCCGCATCCAAGCCACCACCGCGGACACAACCCAGATCTTCCAACACGGCACGAATCTATCCGGTTGGACCGACGTCCCCATTGTCGCGGGCGGCATCGTCGCCATCCAGCCCAACACCCCACAAGCCGGCACCGACACGGTCACCATCACCGTGCCCGAAGGCAGCGAACCCCGGATCTTCGGACGCATCAAGGTCACTACACCTTGATCGCCACTCGCATCAAGAGTCGAGCGGAAGTCTCAGCCGCAAGCTCCTCCAGTTCCTCTCTTCCTCCGTGCAATCCGTGGTTGAAAAAATTCTTAAAGAAAAAATCTCACAGAAGTAAACAAAGGAAACAAAGGATGTCCCAACCTTTCTTTACTCTAATCTCCTGCAATAAACCCAAGCAAAGCCGCCGCCTGTGAATCATTCATCAAACAACCCATCTATCCGCTGCTGTAGCGGCGTGTCTATACCCGCCGCCCTTTCCCCGCGAGGGCGGGGTGCAAATGAAATGCTTGGCGCTGGTTCATCGGCATCGACGCTCACAGAGCGCTGCTACAAGCATCTCTGGCGCTTCCTTCTCTTCGCATGGCTTTTGGCATGTCTTGCGGCAAGCCCGCTGCACGCTCAGGGAAGCGCGGTCCCCGGAACCATCGAGGCGGAGAATTTTTCGGCGATGTCGGGAATCCAAACCGAATTCTGCTCGGAAGGCGGGCTCAATGTCGGTTGGATCGACGCTGGGGAATGGATGGATTACGCAATCAATCCAAGCGCCGCCGGTGCCTACATCGTGGAGTTGAGAGTCGCCGGTTACGGAGGAGCAGTCAACCTCATGTCCGGTTCGACCGTGCTGGCCACGGTCACCCTTCCAGCGACCGGCGGCTATCAGACCTGGACCACGGTTTCATGCCCCGTCAACCTGGCTGCCGGAGAACAAACCATCAGGGTCGCGGTGGTCTCGGCTGGATGGAACATCAACTGGATGAGGTTCAATACCACCCTCCCGTTCCCCTGGGATAACGGCTCCGGCACAGGCAATTGGAACACCACCGACACCAACTGGTCGGGGCGCGCGTGGACCAATGGCCCTGGCAATCCGGCCGGCTTTGTCGCGGTCGGCGGCACGGTCAACATTTCTAACATCGTGACCTCGGACCTGGTCTTCGGCACCGCGTGGACGAACATCCCCGATGGCAGCTTCAACGGCGGCTCCTTGCAGACAAACAACCTGACGGTTCAGGGCATGTATAACAACACGGGCGGCCCGAATCCAACCCTGACTTTGAATGTGCCGGCGATTTCCGTGACCGGGGACATTGCGGTTGGCCGGGCGAACCTCAGGATCGAGAGCGGCGAGGTCATCGCCAACCGCCTGGTGACGGCCGCCGAAAGCCCGGACTACGGCACACTGGCGCTCGCCGGGGGAACCTTGCGGCTGACCCATGGGATCGATAGTTCGACCAACGGGCCGGTTGCGTTCGGCATGAACCTCACCGGCGGCGCGCTTTACACGCCGTCCATCCGGGTCGGCGACTGGGAGCAACCGAATTTTGGAATCAATGTCTGGTCGATTCTGGACGGGACTACCATTCATCCAACGGCTAACAGCAGCAACTTCATCACGTTTTATGGCACCGGGCAGAACCTTTTCCTCGGCAACCACTCAAGCGCGGCATCGTTCAGCACGGACGGGTTCGACATCACCGTGGGTGCCAATCTGCTCGCCAGCGGCACCGGCGGATTGAGCAAGCAGGGAGCGGGCACGCTGACCTTGTCCGGACGCAACACCTATTCGGGCACGACGGCGGTGCAAGGCGGCGTGCTGGCCTTGGCCAACCAGGCGGCACTGGGCGAAGGGCCGTTGAGCATCAGTGCCGGAGCCAAGGCTGCCTTGAACTTCACCGGCCAAAGCGATGTGACACAGTTGACGCTCGGTGGCTCCGTGCAGGCGGCGGGCACTTATGGTTCGTCGGGGTCCCCGGCCACGAACAAAAACGACACCTGGTTTTCCGGCACCGGCGTCATCCAAGTCAGTGCGACCATCGACCATGTCGCCATGGCGACGAGCAATCTATCCGCTGCGGACACGGCGTGGGCGGCGAGCGATTGGGCGACTGTGCGCAGCGCGTTGTCGAACGTTTTCAACGACCTGAAACTAACGGCTCAGTGGCGGAGTATCGCGCATTTGCGGTATGCGCGGAGTTTTCAAGCGGCAGGCGATTATACCACGGCCAGCGCCGTTTTCGCTGTGATCGCGGAGACGACGGATTATCCGCTGCTCCACAAACTGGAAGGCTCCGAGTGCAAAACCGAGTGTGATCGGCTGGCACTGGGATTGCCGGGGCGTGATCCGGTGGCCAACCGGGTGGCGGTCCCACCGGCACTGCCAGCGGGGCGGACCTATCATGTATCGGCAAGCGGCAGTGATGGCAACTCCGGCACCTTGGGGCAGCCGTTTGCAACGGTGAATAGGGCGTTGGAGGCCAATCGCGCGGCGGGGCCGGTGGCAGCGGGTGAGGAAGTATTGATCCAACTGGCCAGCGGTCGATACGAACTGGCTAACACCATCTCGTTAGGTAGTGCTGACTCGGCGAACGGTCCCTTGCGCATCAAGGCCGCGACGCCGGGCGGGGCCATCATTTCAGGGGGCAAACCGATATCGGGATTCACGATGGTGACGGACCCTTCCGTGCTGGCCCGCCTGCCGACGGAGGCGCTTGGCAAAGTGATGCAGTGCAGCCTGGCCGCGCTGGGCATCACCGACTACGGATCCGTCGGCGGTGCGGGGGTCAATCTTTATGCCAACGGGGTGCCGCAGACGCTGGCGCGCTGGCCCAACTCGGGTTTTGTCCCAATTGCTGCGGTGACCGATGGTGGCAATAGGGACTACAGCAATCCGAGTCTGGACCGGCCCCAGACCTTCACCTATAATGGCAGCCGACCTTCACGGTGGACGACTGCGACCGACGGCTGGCTGGCCGGATATTTTTGGAATGCGAACAGCTTCGATCAGGTGGCAATCGGCAGCATTAATCCACAAGCCGGTACCGTCACCACCGCTACGTGTGTGAGTACTTTTACCGGTTGGCCGGAGATGAGCGGCGGGGCTCCCTTCCGGGCGTTCAACTTGCTGGAGGAGATTGACCAGCCGGGCGAGTGGTATCTGGATCGCGCCAGCGGCATTCTTTACTGGTATCCGGCAGTGGATCCGGGCACGGCGGCGGTCGAAATATCGGTTCTCACGGCGCCGATGCTGACGGCCAACAACGTCAGCAATTTGCGGGTTGAGGGGGTGGTGTTCGAGGCCTCGCGCGGGGCGGGCCTGCAACTGAACGGATGCTCCAACGCATTGGTGACCGGCTGCACGGTGCGCAACATGCGCGGGGTCGGTGTCTCGCTCAATGGCGGGGCGCAGAACTCGATGATCGGTTGCGACCTGAGCGGTCTTGAGCAAGATGCCTGTCAGCTTTTTGCCGGCGATCGCCACACGCTGGTTCGGGGCGACACGGTGGTTGCCAACTGCCGGTTCAGCAATCTTGCACAAAAGGGGATCTATCTGATTGGCGTGGGCAATCGGGTCACCCATTGCAAGTTTGAAGACACTCCCAATTGCACGATCGTGTTTCATGGGCAAAACAATCTGGTTGAATACAACGAGTTCCGCAACTGCTGCAACGAGGCCGACGACACCGGCGTGATCGGTTCCTGGGGCAATCCCACCTACCGGGGCAACATTTGGCGTTTCAACCACTTCACGCACTGTGGCGGGGGCTACACGCAGGGTTGGGTGACGGGTCGGCGCTATTTTGGAACCAACGTTTTCCGCTTTGACGACGTCGTCAGCGGCCAGAATGTGTACGGCAACATCGTGGACCATCATGACGTATGGGGCCAAATGTCCGGAGCCATGGGGAATAACAGCGGCCGGGATAACATCATCGACAACAACCTGATTCTCGATGTCAACTCGGCGTATGCCGGGTATTACGCCCCTAACAATAGAATGTTTCGCTGGTGGGAGGTGTGGCAAGATCCGCCAAACGGTCTGACCCCGGTCTATCTTGCGGCATTCCCTGAATTGAACCGCTTGTTTGACGGCAAGGGGCAGAACTTCATCTGGCGCAGTTTGTCTTTGCGCTGTGTGAGAGACGGTTTGCCAGCCTTCGCCGATAGCGCCGATTGGAGGGCCTGGCAGTTCATCGCCAACACCAACACCAACAGCGATCCCGGGTTTATCGAGGGCAGCGAGCTCAAGACCAACATCGACCAGACTTTGTTCTGGAACCTCGGCATGCGCGCGATCCCGGTGAATGAGATCGGGCTTTACGACGATGCCGCCCGCGCGGGCTGGCTGGACAAGACCGACAACGGCTATTGGAATGGCGGCGCGGGCACCTGGGACAATGCCTCGGTGAACTGGTCGGCCAATACCGGCGTGCCGGCCAACGGCGCATGGATGCCAAACCAGACGGCGGTCTTTGCCGGCTCCGGCGGAGCGGTCAC
>JBIHZT010000533.1:0-3205 GCA_044240265.1 Luteolibacter sp.
CTTGTGGATTTCCTCGAGCATTTCGAGCACGGCTTGGTTCGCGCCGCCGTGGAGCGGGCCCCACAGGGCGCAGACGCCGGCGGAGGCGGAGGCGAAAAGATTGGCGCGGCTGGAGGCGACCATGCGCACGGTGGAGGTGGAACAGTTCTGCTCGTGGTCGGCGTGGAGCAGGAAAATCAGGTCGAGCGCTTTGACGACTTCCGGTTTGAGTTCGCAGTCCTCACCGGGATACGAGAACATCATGTGGAGGAAGTTCGCCGTGTATTTGAGGGTGGTTTTCGGATAGATGGAGGGCAGTCCGTGGGCCTTGCGGTAGGAGAAGGCGGCGATGGTGCGGACCTGGGAAATCAGGCGTGCGGCATGGAAGGGAAACCGTTCTTCCCGCGCGTGGAGCAGGTTCGGATGGTAGGAGGACGCCGCGTTGATCATCGAGGAAAGGATCGCCATCGGGTGGGCGGTGGGCGGGAATCCTTCGAAATGGTGGCGCATGCCCTCGTGGAGCATTTCGTTTTCGGTGAGCAGTCCGGAAAACTCGGTGAGCTGGGCGGAGGTGGGGAGTTCGCCGTAAATGAGCAGGTAGGCGGTCTCGACGAAGGTGCTTTTTTTCGCGAGCTCGGCGATGTCGTAGCCGCGGTATTGGAGGATGCCTTTTTCGCCATCGATGAAGGTGATCGCGCTCTTGCAGGCACCGGTGTTCCCGTACGCCGGATCGAGGGTGATCGCGCCGGTTTTCGCCCGGAGCGTGCTGATGTCGATGCCGACTTCTCCTTCAGTTCCAACGACTGTGGGCAGCACAAGCGGCTTGCCATCGATGATTAATTCCACTGTTCCATTCATGCGAGGGGATGCTACTCAGCTTTAATTCGGTAAGGCTAGCTTGCAATGCACTGAATTTTCATTCGAGCCATTCCTGTTCAAGCTGTTGGGTTCGCTCAGCAAGGATCGTGCCGCGAAGTCGCGTATTTGCTTATTCGCCCGCGTCCGGGTAGGATCCGAGCAGCTTGACGAGCGAGCAGTGTTTGCCGAGTTCGGCGAGCGCGTCGGCGACTTTCAGGTCGTCGCAGTGGCCGGCGAGATCGACGTAGAAGATGTATTCCCAGTCCTTGCGCTTGGACGGGCGGGACTCGATTTTCGACAGGTTGATGTGGAATTGATCGAAAGCCTGGAGAGCTTTGACCAGCGAGCCGGGCCGGTCGTGGATGGCGAAAAGGATGGACGTGCGGTCGTTGCCAGTGGGTGGGCACGGTTTCTCACCGATGACGAGGAAGCGCGTGGTGTTGGTGGCGCGGTCCTGGATGGATTCTTCGAGCAGCGTGAGCCCGTACATTTCCGCCGCGAGCGGGCCGCCGAGCGCGGCGGCTCCATGCGCGGCCTGGTCGCGGGCGATTTGCGCGGCCTTGGTGGTGGAGGAAACCTCGACGAGATCCGCCTCCGGGAAGTTTTTTAAAATCCAGGTGCGGCACTGGCCGAAAACCTGCGGGTGCGAGTAGAGCGTCTTGATTTCCGAGCGCGGAATCGCCGCCATCAGTCCGTTTTCGATGCGGAGTAAAATCTGCGCGCAAATGTGCAGCGGTGAGTCCACGAACAGGTCGAGCGTGTGCGAAACCGCGCCTTCGGTGGAGTTTTCGATCGGCACGACGCCATAGCTGACCGCGCGGCGGGCGACTTGGTCGAAGACGTCCGAGAAATTCGGCTGCGCGGAATAATTCACCGAGTGGCCGAATTTTTTGATCGCCGCCTGGTGCGTCCACGTTCCTTCCGGGCCGAGGTAGGCGATGGTGAGATCGTCCTCCAGTGCGAGCGCGGCGGACATGATTTCCCGGTAAATCGCCCGGATGGATTTCTCCGGCAGGCGGCCGTGGTTCATGTCGATGAGTCGGCGCAGCAGCGCTTCCTCGCGCTCCGGCGCGTAGATTTGCAGGCCGTCGCGCTTTTTCACTACGCCCACCTCATGGACCAGTTCGGCGCGGCGGGAGAGGAGGTCGAGCAAGTCCTGATCGATGGTGTCGATCTGGCTGCGGATGTCGTCGAGATTCATAAAGGGTCAAGCTTCTGGATTGGCTTCGTCTGCAGCTGCGGCGGCGGGTGTGCCCACGGCGCTCAAGGCGAGTTGCTGCTCGGGATCGGCGGCGGGCGGGGGCGTTTCCTGGGGCTCCGGCAGTT
Source organism: Luteolibacter sp. (assembly GCA_044240265.1). GTDB lineage: Bacteria > Verrucomicrobiota > Verrucomicrobiia > Verrucomicrobiales > Akkermansiaceae > Luteolibacter. The sequence goes on from JBIHZT010000533.1 coordinate 2,164, forward strand.
TCACTTTGCGGAGTTCCGAGGCGTTTGGGAGATCGTCGATGGAGCGGATGCCGAAGTGTTCGAAAAACAAATCCGTCGTTTCGTAGAGCAGCGGTCGCCCGGGAAGCTCCGCCCGGCCACCGATGCGGATCAGGTCGCGGTCGAGGAGTTTTTGAATCATCCCGTCGCAAGCCACGCCGCGGACCGCTTCGATGGCGGCCTTGGTGATCGGCTGGCGGTAAGCGATGATGGCAAGGGTTTCCATGGCCGGGCCGCTCATGCGCTCGGGCTTGCGGCCGGGGAAAAGCTGGCGGACGAACTCACCGTATTCGATGCGGGTGAAGACCTTCCAGCCTTTCGGCCGCTCGATGATGGTGAAGGCGCGGTCGTTTTGCTCGTAGGATTGATTCAGCTCACCGATGGCCGCGGTGACGTTCTCCGGCGACGTCGCGGCGAGGGCGACGAGCCAGTCCGGCAGCGCCGGGATTTCCTTTCCCTCCTCGGTCTCGCGGAGGCGGACGTCATCGGCTTCTGCGACGCGGGCACGCACCAGCCTGGCAATTTCCTCTGAGGGCAGGGGATTTTGGGAGGCGATTAAAAGGGCTTCGACAATGGCGCTGAGCTGCATGGCGGGGCCGCACCTTAGGGACCCGCACGGGCATTTCAAGCCTCCTGCGGAAATCCGGTTAATTCACTTATTTTTGCAAACCGTAAAGTTTCCGCTTGATGGACTCTGGTTCGCGGGCTAACCCACCGCGCTCGTCACGCCGCCGAGGCTTCATGTCGGGCGGGACGGAAGTTTTTTTACCACCCGCATTCCCATCTCTGCGCCATGGCCGCGAAGAAAACCACCTCAAAACCCGCTCCCGTAAAGGGCAAAGCGAAACCCGCCGTCAAACCTTCGAAGCCCGCTCCCGTGGCGAAAAAGCCTGCTGCGAAGCCGGTGGCTTCCGCGAAAAAGGCGGCACCCGCAAAAACGTCGGCACCCGCCAAGAAAGCCCCCGAGCTCAAGAAGGCTGCAGCTGAAAAAGCGGTGAAAAAAGTTTCTCCACCGGCCAAAGCT
>JBIHZT010000534.1:0-3200 GCA_044240265.1 Luteolibacter sp.
ATCTGGACTATCACAATGCGGTGGATGTCGGCCGCGCGGGCGAGCGGATGCGGGCGTTGGAGATTCGTCCGGTCTCGCTGCACGCGCCGTTTTCCCAGCGCATCGACATCACCTCGCCGAACGACGCGGACCGCGAGGCGGCGGTGATGGAGTTGATTCTGGCTTGCGAGGCCGCCTCACTGATGGGGTGTGAAAACGTGGTGCTGCATCCCGGACCGGAGCGCGAGGGGCGGCCGCCGCCGGAGGAGTTCTTCCAGCGGATGCACCGCGCCGCGGAGGCGCTGAACCGGGTGGCGTTCCGCTGCCGCGCGCTGGGCGTGCGGCTGCTGTTGGAGAATATGCTGGCCCACCTGATGTTCGGCCATGTGCGGGACATGATGTATCTGCTAGGTGAGATCAAGACCAACGATGTCGGCACTTGCCTGGATACCGGGCACGCCCATCTGGCGCGTGAAACGGCCGTGGTGATCCAGAAACTATCAGGTCATTTGAAAATGGTGCATATCAATGACAACCACGGCGACCGGGACGAGCATCTTGCGCCTGGCGACGGCTCGATTGACTGGCCATGGGTCATCAGCCAGTTGCGGCGGGTGCATTTTCATGGCGTGCTGGTGCTGGAGCTTTCCAGCGGCGAGCAGGAGTCGGTGGAGGCGTTTCTGGCGCGTGCCGTGCGGGCGCGCGAGTTCATGCAGAGGATGTGCGCGGGTTGACAGTTTGGCTGGCCTTCGTTTTGATGGAGATCGATTTATGAAAACACCACTCTGGCTCCTATTGGTCGCAGGTTCGGCATCCGCAGACATTGACGCTCCGCCGCCGCTGCGTCCGCTGCCGGTTTTCGCGTCCGCCGGGGCGGTTGCGGGTTTCGAAGCACCGGCGGTTTTGTCCGCCAGCGAACGACTGGGAGCGGATGTGGCGGGACCTGCCCACCGGGTGCGCGAGGACGTGGCGACCGACGGCTACATGGGGCATTTCATCATCGATTCCGACTACGGCGACATGGAGGTCATCGGCCAGGAGCTGACGCGTGTCCGCATCCGTGAGCTTCAAGCGATCCGGAAATTGTTGGAAGTGAGTAAAAGCGACCTGTTCGCGGAAGGCGTGAAGCGCTCCATCCAGCAGCCCGTCGCGGCGGTGAAAAACATCGCGAAGGATCCGGTCGGCTCGGTCAAGGCGGTGCCGAAAACCGTAGGGCACTTTTTCCAGAAGATCGGCCAGTCGGTTAGCAACGCCGCCTCCAACGCGAAGGAACAGGCCGAGCGCGGCGAGGAAAGCCAGGCCGCCGCCGGTATCGGCAATGCGGCGAAAGGCATCATCGGATTTGAATCCGCGAAGCTGGAGTGCGCGAAGCAGCTCGGCGTGGATCCCTACACCGACAACGCGCGTCTCCAGCAGGAGATTGAAAAAGTTTCCTGGGTCTTTTTCTCGGGTGGTCTGCCGCTGCGCATCGGTGCCGCGGTCGCCTCGGGCGGCGCGTCGATGGCACTCACCGCGACCAAGGTGGTGGGCCTGCCGGATGAGGTTTATTCCCTCACTCCCGCGGAGCTCGCGCTGAGAAACCAGCAGTCTCTCGCGGCGATGGGCGTGTCCGACGATGTGATCCGGCATTTTCTCTCGAATGAAGCGCTCTCCATCACCCTGCGCTGCTCCCTCATCCGCTCGCTCAAGGCGCTGGGCACTTTGAGAGGCAGTGCGGCGATTGCGGAGGTCGCCGCGAATTGCGACACCCGCCGGCAGGTGGAATTTCTCGACCAGGCGCTCATCTTGCTGGCCAAGCAGCAGCAATCCGGGAAAGCCACCTACTCCTCACTCGAGGTTGTGGGCCGTCTTCCCGGTGCGATCGATTCCGCCGGAGTGCTTCAGATTTCCGCGCCAGTGGACTACTTGAGCTGGACGCCGGAAGTCGCGGGATTCGCCCGGCGCGATGATTTGACCGGCCGCAAGCCGGTACTGCTGCTCGGTGGCGGGGCCAGCGAGCGCACCCGCGCCGAGCTGAAAGCCCTCGGCTGGTCGGTGGTCATCCCGTAAATCGACATTCTCCGCCGCTTGCCACGATTCGGTGTTGAGTCTGCCGCCGGATTCCGCGAAAACCCTGGCGGATGAGAATTTTGGTCGTTGGCAAAGGTGGGCGCGAACACGCGCTGGTGCGGGCTTTGGCGGAATCGCCGGGAAATCCCGAGTTGTTTTGTTTCCCCGGCAGCGATGCGATTTTCGAAATCGCCAAGCCGGTCGAGGCCGACGGTCTGGAGTCGCTGGTCGCCTGGATGAAGGCAAATGCCATCGACCTCTGCGTTGCCGGCGAGGAGAGCTATCTGGTGAAAGGCGAGGGCCTCGCGAATCTCTGCGGGAAAAACGGCATCCCGTGTTGGGGGCCGCCCAAGGAGTCCGCGCAGCTCGAAGCGAGCAAGGAGTTCGCCAAGGAATTCCTCGTGAGAAACGGCATTCCCACCGCGCGCGGCTTGGCCACGGACACGCTCGAAGAAGCCGTCGCCGCGATCGCCGGAGAATACCCGACCGTGCTGAAATTCGACGGACTCGCCGCCGGAAAAGGCGTGGCGGTTTGTCCGGATGAGGCGTCCGCCCTGGATTTCCTCGACGAGGTATTCACCCAGCGCCGCTTCGGTGCCGGCCGGGTGCTCGTCGAGCAATGCCTCGTTGGCCCGGAGGTCTCGATCTTCGCCGCGATCATCGATGATCAATACCTGATTTTCACCCCGGCCCGCGACTACAAGCGCGCCCACGACGGCGACCTCGGCCCGAACACCGGCGGCATGGGAGCCGTCGCCAGCCGCCAGCTCGTCTCGCAGGAATTGCTCGCACAGATCGAGCAGGAAATCGTCCAGCCGACCGTCCGCGGACTGCGCGCCGAGGGCCTGCCTTACCGAGGATTCCTCTACTTCGGCCTCATGCTCACCGAGACTGGCCCGCAGGTGATCGAGTATAACTGCCGCTTCGGCGACCCCGAGTGCCAGGCGGTGATGCCGCTCGTCGAGGGCGATCTCGCCGCGTTCTGCCTCGCCGGGGCCAAGGGCGAACTCCGCGAGGATCTCATCCGTTTCAGCGACGGCTGGAGTGTCTGCGTCATCCTAGCCTCCGCCGGTTATCCGGAAACCTCGCGCAATGGGGACAAGATTTCCGGCCTCGAAAAAATCACCGCCGCCCGCGTCTATCACTCCGGCACCCGGCGCACCGCCGATGGA
>JBIHZT010000535.1:0-3197 GCA_044240265.1 Luteolibacter sp.
CGAAGACGTTGTTGAAGTTGCCCCTGTGAGCGAGAAGCCATTCCGCTGGGAACTGGGCGATGGAAGCGAGAATGTCCCGCTTCAAATCCTGAATTGGTTCGGTCGTCTCCAATGTGAGGATTCTTCGGTGGTTTCTTGCCAGCAAGCGGGCACGGAATCTCGGTGGGAGTTGGCGGCGGCACGCGGGTGTGAGTGCGGTGACCGGTTCCTGGGTGGCCAGGCGCAGGAGTTCCCCGGCGGTCAGCTTTGCGGAAGCGTGGATCAATGCGTCGGCAGCAAACTTTTCGAGATGCTGGCTTCGCAGATAACGCGGTATTTGCTCCGTGGCGAAGCACACGGCTCCGCGTGGAGAATTCCGAATGCAGGTCTTCAATTGATAGGGAGTGAGACGACCTTTCCACCGCGCCAATGCCCAGAATGGTGCAGCTTTCACACAGTGCCGGATGTCATGTTGGTCAGGTTCTTCGGACGTGAATTTGAAAAACAACTCAACATGATGAATCCGCCAGTGCGCCAGTTGGGCGCGGATGATCTCATGAAGCCATCGCGGTTGGATGGATGCGAAAAAAACTCTCAAGTCCCCGTCGTTCAGCGTTAGGGAACAGGTGCCGTTCGTCTGCCGGGAACAGAGGATCGTTTCGATTTCGGCACGGGACATCTCCCTTTCTTGGGAGTGAAGCAGAACAACCCCGAATTCCGGTCCGATCTGGTGGATGGTTCCTGCCATGTGCCCCAGATCAGGCCGCCACTCGACAACCTGGATCAGGCACAGGGGGCTTGTTTTGACGATTAGCGCGTGGCCGGTTCCATTTCCTGGACCGAAGACCTGGCCGTGATCAATGGCGATGCCGTGATGCTCCGAAATGTAGTATCGGTGGATTCTTGGAAGCATTTGCGGATCGGGGACCGGCCCCGACTCCAAGACGATCATTGCCGTGTCGAGGTCGGTTTTGATCATGCAGTAGTTTGGCAGGAAGCGTTGATTTGATGTGGGGTTGTGCATGGATCGAGTTCGGGGGGCATTTGTGACGCCTGGCCTAACGCTTTAATGCGATGGCGGCTGGGGTCTTCTCTGGGTGGGTTTCGTCCGGATGTCGGCGGGCTGATTGAAAACGAGTCGTCCGGCAGAACTACCAAACGGAATCCTCCTTCGACCTTTTTTTCCAAAGTGAGTAAACGCCGGCGTGTTTGCGAAGGGCGATGAGTTGTGTTAGGTCCTTGAGGTCATGGGTGGTGACTCGCAGGGCGGGCTTTTCTCCCCTGACCGTCTCTGCGGTGATTGTTAGCGACAATACCCCTTTCGCCGCGAGTTCCGGCAAACGGCAGTCATAGCGGCCGAGGGTGCTTTGAAGCACACGCTTCAGGCTCCGGGCACCGGTGCCCATTTTCGCGGCGCGGGCGATCAATTCGTCGAGGGCGCAATCCGTGATTTTCAGTTCGATGCCATGCAGTTCGAAAAGCCGCTTCTTTGAGGCCAGAGGATTTCCCTCGGCGTCCGTCAGGATCCGCCGGAGCGTCATGGTGTCGGCGGGGACCAATTCGGTGATGGTGGCGAAACGGCCGATGAATTCCGGGATCAATCCATAGTCGATTAGATGCTGGGTGCTCAGAGGCTCCAGGTTTTCTCCCGGATCGGTAGGGACGGAAGTTGTGGTAAACCCGATTTGCGGTCCGGTGCCATGCCGTTTCCTGAGTTCTTCGAGGCCGACAAATGCGCCGCACGCCACATTCATAAATCGCGAGCTGTCAAGCTGACCCGACTTCCCGCAGCAAGTCCCATCCAAGTATGTTAGAAGATCCTGTTGTACTCCCCGTGAGGAGACCGGGTGATGATTGAGATGGGGGTGTTCGCGGAGCTTGTCCACCTCATCCCACACCACAATCGCCGGCTGCGTCCGGTAGTCGTCCAAGAGCTCGTTTTCCAGGCGTTCGAGTATTTCGTTGACATTAATTCCTTTGTAGCCGTTTTGCGTAAGCCCAGTACATGTTAGGTAGATCATCGGGATTCCGAGGCATTCGCGCAAAGTTCTGAGCAAGTGGGATTTCCCACTGCCTGTCGGTCCGATCAGCAACACCGAGGTGGGTTCGACCGGCGAGCCTGTCAGCTCCGCCAGTGAGCAGAAAAGGAAGTGATTATAGGCGGCGACGGCGAGGGTTCGCTTCGCCTCGATTTGACCGATGACTTTCTTGTCCAGCATCGCGATCAGCTCATTGGGCGTTGGCAATAGCGGGGCACCGGCGAACAGGTCGCCGCTTGAAGCCGGGGTTGGAGGCACGCACTTCGGGCATGTGTTTTGAGTCTTTGTTTTCTGATCAGGTTCCATCTGTTTTGCGGGTGTTTAGGTTGGTGTGTTATTTTGTTTGTTGGGTGGGGTTTCCCCATGGCCGGAAGGCATCCGGAATCGCAGCGACCAAGGCGCGAGGGGGGGCCGGGGCGAAAGAACCGGGACCTAAAGTCGCCATCCAGAATCAGGCTCCTGGGTTTTCTCCCGGTCCCACCATGTCGCCGCGCACAAAAGGGCAATTGCCCCTAACGGACGAGGACAACGCTTTGAGGAGGGCATCCCCCTGACAGCCTCCCCAAGGCCCTCCAAATCCATTGTTTTGGAGGGACGCGGCGGGGGGCCGGGGGCGATGGGGACCCAACTCAAAGCGTTCCCGGAGTCAATTTTCACCGCCGCAGGGCCGGCGGATGCGGAGGCCGTGTAAACGGACGGAGTTTGGCCGGAGCGGGAGGGGAATCACCCGGGTTGGCAGGCGCGAGAGCGCCGAAACTTGGGGACACCCGCACCGGCGGGCGCAGCACTTCCAGACCGGTTCGTTCTTTGAAAACCGATTCACAAAAGCCCAATGAAGTTGCAAACTTGATTGGGTTTTTGTGACTGGTATTGGCGGGGGCTCGGCGGTTCCACGGCGTAGCCGTGCGGTCCGCCGGGGCGGTTGCGAGAGGCCCGGAGAAACCTCTCCGGTAGAAGGTGGAGAGGCGCATTGTAAATAGCCTCGCGGAGGAAGGCTTTCCTCCGGCCAAATAAAAGGCAGTTCCAACCTGACAAGTCCGACAGTCCGAAACACCCCACCCGGCACCAAGCTTCTTTTCTTTGCGTTTCCAATCATGATTATGAAGTTAGAGCTGTGTTGCGACATAATTGTGGAAAGCCTTCCTGACTTCCGGATCGGAGTGATGATTCAAGTTTTTG
>JBIHZT010000536.1:0-3196 GCA_044240265.1 Luteolibacter sp.
CGCCGCGCCCGCCAACGGATTGCTGGTGGTCAACGCGGACGGCACGGTGACTTACACCCACGACGGATCCGAAACGACGTCCGACAGTTTCAGCTACACGATCGAGGACCTCGGCGGCCAGGTTTCCAGCGCCGCCATCGTGACGATCACCGTGACTCCATCACCAATCAATGACTATATTGCATGGCGAAACGAAAACGGAATCACTGACGGGCCTGATGCGGATTCCGACAATGACTCCATCAGCAACATCATCGAATACATCATCGGTGGAGACCCGGCGGAACAAATGGATGTGGCCCTGTTGCCATCGGTTCAACTTGTGACGGCCGATCCCGATGGAGACTTGACCACTTCCGATTACCTCCTGTTCACCCATCGCAGGACCGTGCGTGCGGCGAACAATCCAGCCGTCGGCATCAAGGTCGAGTGGAGCACCGATCTGACCGCATGGCAAAACGCAGCGGGAGTCGCCGGAGTGGTGATCCATGCCGAGTCTCTCGAGCCTGGTGTCGAGCTGGTCAAGGTGTATATCCCGCGCTCTTTCCAAGTAAACGGCAATCTCTTCAGCCGCCTTTGCGGCGACATAAACGTGACCACAACGGATAACGAAGCGCCCGTTGCGGCGAACGACAGCGGCAGTGTGAACAATGGTCAATCGGTCATCCTCAACCTCGCGGCCAACGATACGGACGCCGACGATGGTCTTGATCTAGCTGGTATTGCTATCGTCGCTCAGCCCGCCAACGGCTTGTTGGTTGTCAATCTGGACGGCACGGTGACCTACACCCACGACGGCGGCGAAACGACTGCCGACAGTTTCACCTACACCATTAAGGATCTGGCCGGGACGGCTTCCAACACCGCCACGGTGGCCATCTCGGTGATCCCCGCGGCTGTGAATGACTACAACGCTTGGGAAACCGAATACGAAATTACCGACGGTCCTGGAGTCGATTCCGATGGTGACGGGATCAGCAACATCGTCGAGTACACTATCGGCGGGGATCCAGCGGGGCAAATGGATGTGGCCCTGTTGCCGTCAGTCCAACTGGTGACGGCCGATCCCGATGGGGACTTGACCACTTCCGATTACCTCCTGTTCACCCATCGCAGGACCGCGCGTGCCGCGAACAATCCTGCCGTCGGCATCAAGGTCGAGTGGAGCACCGATCTGGCCGCATGGCAAAACGCCGCAGGAACCGCCGGAGTGGTGATTGATGACGAGCCGCTCGAATCCGGTGTCGAGTTGGTCAAGGTGTATATTCCCCGCTCCATTCAGGCGGACGGTAAGCTTTTTGCCCGGCTTGGAGCCTTAGTCGCCACGCCCTGATTCAAATGGGAATTCGAAGCACTCGGCAGCCATAGAAAAGTATTATTGTTATCTGCTGGGTGCGCAGAATCTACCGCCCTTCCTGAATCCTGATTCGTATCTGTTAGATAAAGTTCTGGCTTGCGCGGTCGGGGTTTCGGCAGGATCGCTGCATGGCTCGCCTCCCGGGACGCCGCGACCTATCACCAAATGGCATCTCTCGCCGAGGGGATTCGTTTGCCCGAAGCCCGCGTGGACCTACCGGACCTGCGCCTTGGAAACCATGGTTGCCTTGGAGACCCCGTGATTGTATGCCGATCCTGATAGGATCGGCCTCGTCGAGGCGATCAAGAACCGCTATGAGCTGCTGCTCATTCCAACTGCGGGTTCTAGGAGAACGGCGGGACTATCCCGTTCGGATGCTATGCGTGGGGCCGCTATGGTGGCTGTTTTTGGGAACCCCATCTTCTGAGGACGGATCACGCCTAATTCGCATGTCAAACCGGCTGAAAAGACAACATCAAGACCACGCTATGTGAACAACATGAACAAACTCCTGATTACCGGATCCAATGGTCTAATCGGGTCGGAGATGGTGAGGTATTTCCATGGCCTCGGTTGGAAAATCCACGGCATGGACAACAACATGCGTGCCGAATTCTTCGGGCCGCAGGGTGACACGCGCTGGAATCAACAGCGTCTGGCCACCGAGTGTGCTGGATTCGAACACCATGAGATGGATCTTCGCAACCGGCAGGGTATGCTGGACATGGTCCGCGAAATTCAGCCGAACGCGGTGATTCACACCGCGGCGCAGCCGAGCCACGACCTGGCAGCGTCCCGGCCGTTCGATGACTTCGATGTGAACGCCGTAGGCACCCTCAATCTGTTGGAGGCCGTCAGGCTTGTCGGTCCGGAAACTCCTTTCGTCCACATGTCTACCAACAAGGTGTATGGCGATGCGCCCAACCGGATCGCGCTCAAGGAACTGGAAACTCGCTGGGACTACGACGATCCCGCCTATTGGAACGGCATCGAGGAAAGTTTCACCATCGACCAGTCGAAGCACTCGCTCTTCGGCGCGTCGAAGGTGGCGGGCGACATCCTCGTGCAGGAATACGGCCGCTATTTCGGTATGCCGACCTCCTGCCTGCGCGGTGGTTGCCTCACGGGGCCGAATCACTCGGGCGTCGAGTTGCACGGTTTCCTTAGCTACCTGGTGAAGGTGAACATCACCGGCGGCATCTACAAGGTCTTCGGTTACGAGGGTAAGCAAGTGCGCGACAACATCCACTCGCTGGACGTGGCCAGGTTCGCCGAGCGCTTCATCGCCGCTCCGCGCTGTGCGGAAGTTTACAACATCGGCGGCGGGCGGGGGAATTCATGCTCGATTCTGGAGGCGTTCCAGCGTGTTGAGGCGCTCACGGGGAAGGCGATGAACTGGGAATACGTGGACAAGGCCCGCGAGGGCGACCACATCTGCTATATCAGCAACCTCGACAAGCTCCGGGCGCATTACCCGGGCTGGGACATCACCAAGTCGCTGGATGACATTTTCGGAGAGATCGTGCAATCGTGGGAGTTGGGGGGCAAATAGACGCGCCACAGGTATCCATCTGCCCGCCGAATCTCAATAACCGTCTTTATCTGGAGGAGCGGATCGCGACGATCAAGGCCCAGACCCTGACGGACTGGAAGCTTGTGGTTTGCGATAACTTCCCGGATGACGGCGCTAGGGGGGGGCTTGCAAAAGCTCGGGCGATTAGTTTGGACGCCGTCATAAGAGCATCATCTGGATTGAGAGGCATCCCATGCATGTTTACCGAAAGAACCGGAACAGGAAGATATAGCGATCTAACAATTTTGATTTTGATGGATTATTCC
>JBIHZT010000537.1:0-3195 GCA_044240265.1 Luteolibacter sp.
CCAGCGACTGCGAAATAGGCACGTGCGCCAGTCGTTTCAAATCGACCGATCTTTAGCACATCCCCGGCGGCAACTTCGATACGTTCGTTCATCGGCACCGGCTCACCGTTCTTCAACATCAAGGCGGACGCGCCCACCACGGCGATGCTCGTGGCGGAATTGAAGCGCAGCGTCGGTCCGGTCATCGTGATTTCCAGCGCGGCGGTGCCTTCGGCATTTCCGACTAGGCGGTTCGCCAGCCGGAGTGATAGATTGTCGAACGGTCCGCACGGCGGCACGCCGACTTCCCAATAGCCAACCCGTCCCGGCCAATCCTGAACGGTTGTCATGGTGCCCGCCGAGACCACGTCGATGGTATGCGGCGTGTAGGAAAAATCCGCCATGTCGCGCATCGCCACGCCGCCATTGAGATAGGGCGTCCAGCGGACGATGCCGCGCAGATAGCGGAGATTCGTCTCGATGCCGGAGATCTTTGTCTCATCCAGTGCTTGCTCTAACTTGGCAACCGCCTCCTCGCGGTCGGCGGCGTGGACCATGACCTTGGCAAGCAGCGGATCGTAAAACGGGCTGACTTCCGTGCCCGGTTCGATCCAGCCGTCGCAACGCGTCCACTCGGGAAATGTCGCTTCGGTGAGCAGTCCGCAGCTCGGGCGGAAATTGTGATTCGGGTCCTCCGCATAGACCCGCGCTTGGATCGCGCAGCCTTGTGGAGCTGGGGAGACTTCCGGCATCTGCCACGTCTCATCGAGCGCGAGGCGGACCATCCACTCGACCAGATCGATGCCGGTCACGAGTTCGGTGACGCCGTGTTCGACTTGCAGGCGGGTGTTTACTTCGAGGAAAAAGAAATCGTCGCGGTCCGCGTCGTAGATGAATTCCACGGTGCCCGCCGAGCGGTAGTTCACGCTTTCCCCGAGCTTCACCGCAGCGGCGTGGAGGGCGGATCGGGTTTCATCGGATAGCCCCGGTGCGGGGGTTTCCTCGAAGACTTTCTGGTTCCGGCGCTGCACCGAGCAATCGCGCTCGCCGAGGGCTAACACCTTGCCCTTGCCATCGCCGAAAATCTGCACTTCCACGTGACGACCGCGCTGGATGAAGCGCTCGATGAACACGCTGCCGGAGCCGAAACTACGCTCGCTCAAGCGGACCACGCTCTCGAACTCGCGGAGCAGTTCCGCCTCGTCGCGGCAGACTTTCATGCCGATCCCGCCGCCGCCCGCGGTGCTCTTGAGCATGACCGGGTAGCCGATTTCCTTCGCGGCGAGGATGGCCGCTTCCGCATTCTCCAACAGCCCCGTGCCCGGAACGAGTGGAACACCCGCGTCGCCTGCCAGGCGGCGGGCTTCGTGTTTGAGCCCGAAGGCGATGATTTGCTCTGGCGTGGGGCCGAGCCATTTCACTCCGGCGTCCTCGCACATGCGGGCGAAGTCGGTATTTTCACTGAGCAAGCCGTAGCCGGGGAAAACCGCGCTGGCGCCGGAGGATTTTGCGATTTCGAGAAGCTTGTCCTTGAGTAGATAGCTTTCAGAAACGGGACCGGGGCCGAGAAGATGTGCTTCGTCCGCGAGATCGACGTGCGGCGCGCCGGAGTCCGGCTCGGAATAAACCGCGATGCTCTGATAGCCTAGCTTCTTGAAAGTGCGGATGGCGCGGGCGGCGATTTCCCCGCGGTTGGCGATGAGAATTTTCATGATGGGAAGATCAACACTTCGACGGGCGTGGGGTTCCAGCCGTTGCATGGATTGTTAAGCTGCGGGCAATTAGAAATGAGACAAACGACGTCCATCTCGGCGCGCATTTCGACATATCTTCCCGGCGCGGAAATGCCGTCTGCGAAGGTCAGTCCGCCATCGGGCGAGACCGGGACGTTCATGAAGAAGTTGATGTTGCAGGTGATGTCGCGCTTGGTGAGCTCGACGTTCCATTCCTGCGCGCCGCGGATGAAGCTGTCGCGGCAGGCGTGCATGCATTCCTTGTCGTGGGCGTAGCGCATCGTGTTCGACTCGCGCGAGCACGCACCGCCGAGTGTGTCGTGGCGGCCGCAGGTGTCGGCGGTGATGGTGAGCATGGGATTGCCCTCGGTGCTCATCAGCTTGGTGCCGGTGGTCAGATAGAGCGCGGCTTGCTCCTGGATGGTGCGGTCCGCGCTGTAGCGTTCGGTGGGATCGGCGGCGCTGAAGAAGAGCGTGTCGGCGGCCTGGTTTCCTTCGAGGTCGAGGATGCGCAGGGTCTGGCCTTGCTTGATTTCATGGACCCACCAGTCGCCCGCGGGAATGACTTCGCGGTAAATGGCTGCCTCGGGATTGAGCGTGCTTTCGGTCATGAGAAGCGGAGGGTGTGATAGGTTTGATTGTTCTCCCAGGCGCGCAGGTTCTCCGGGCGTACGGTGAGTGATGGATCGTCGAGGGCGGGCGGTTCGCCGGCGAAAACTTCGAGTTTCACATGGCGGTGGCGATAGACCGGGTCTGGATCGAGCGGGTGCTGGCAGGTGTTGAGCACGACGAGCGTGTCGATTTCAAGCCGCAACTCGATGGAGTCGCCGGGCTTGGAATTCTCCGGAACGAAGGAAAGGTGACCATCATCGTCGGCGACGACCTTGCTGAAGAGATTGAGGTTCGGGACCAGGTCTTTTTTTCCGAGTCCCCATTTTGCGAGTTCGATGAGGAAGCAATCGCGGCCGTTGCGGTTCCAGTCGTTGCGGGCCTGCTGATAGTTGTTCGGGCCGTATTTCGCGAGCACGCGGGCGGCGTCCGAGTGGCCGCAGACTGTGTCGTGCCAGCCGACGCTGTCCGCGGTGATGGAGGCTAACAAGCGGCCCATGTCCGAATGCAGGCAATAGGGCGCGCGTAGATAGAAGATGTGCTGGCCCTTGAGCGTGTCCGGCATGTTGTAGCGCTCGGTGCGTTCGAGCGAGTTATAGAGCAGCATGCCGACGTTCGCGCCGCCGTCGATGTCGGTGAGGCGGAGGCGTTTGCCGTGCGAGACGACGGCGGACCACATGCCGGCACCGTGGAGTGTTTTTTCGAAGAGTGGATTCATACGCGTTTGGCGTGGATCGGCGGGATGAGGTGGGGAGTGAGGGTGAGGTGGGCGGTTTTCACGCCCTTGCAGGTGATGAGTTTGTTGGTGATGTCGCGCAGGGTGCGGGCGGGGCCTTGCATGAGGATGACTTCCAGCACGTGTTCCTCCTCGAGG
>JBIHZT010000538.1:0-3194 GCA_044240265.1 Luteolibacter sp.
AAAGCTTGGAAGACCTCCGTATTGCAGTGTGCGACGATGAGACTCACAAGCTGGCCGGTGGCAGGCTCGACGGCTCCGACGATGTTCCGCCGGAGGTGGCCGCCATGATAGCCTTGGGTGGGGCGGCTGCCGCGTTTGACCCAGCGGTGCCGGGGGCGCGGATCTCCCTCGAAGCCGGCTTCATCACCGAAGAAGACCCGGGCTGCAGGATCGGCCAACAAGGAAGCTGGTTCAGCGGCGCAGGATTCACGTTTCAACGCCCATTGGTCCGGATCAGGTGGCTCCGGGACGGGGCGTGGAGTGCGGAGGGCGTAGTTATGTTCGTGTAAATAGCGGACGAGCGTGCGGTAGGAGATGTCGAAGGGTTTTTCCTCGCGGAGCCAGCCGCAGAGCTTGACGGCGGTCCAGTGGAGTTGGCCCGCAAGCGCGGGATCATCCACGAGAGGAAGAATTTCCGACTCGGTGCCAGCGGTGGTGAGATTGCGCGGACGTCCGCTCTGGGGACGGTAGGTGAGTCCGTCAATGCCTTGCTCGTTGAAGCGCGAGATCCAGAGTCTCAGGCAGCGCTCGCCGCCGTCGTAGTTGCGCAGGGCCAGGTCGTAGGCGACTCCAATGAGCAGCAGGTGGATGGCATTAAGACGGTGGTAGGACTTTCCATTCTGACAACACGCCATGACCTGCTTAAGCTCGGGGAGCGGGCAGGTTTCCTCATTGGGGAGCTGACGGGGCGACAGATGCGGTCATCCTAACCATTTCAAACGATCGGACCGGTCTTTTGTGAGGAGTTTCGGAAATTATTTTTGGCAGATGGTCTAAAACGGAAAGCGAGACCTTCCACAGCTTTTGCATACCATCGAGTCCTTGCGGGACGGTGCCGAGACTTCGCCGGAAATGTTCTAATCCGGAGAAGTGCGCCGGACCGCGGGGCGGGGGGGGGCTCACGCGGCTGGCGCTGGTGATAGGGGCGGCCGAGCCCTCGCTTGGGATGCATCACCGCGTCAAACAAATCGCTCTAACCAGCGGTTTTTGGGAGCTCGGGAGGTTCGCAGTGGAATACAAGCGCTTGTTCGGAGAGTCCCCTTCGGAGACGCTCAGGGTGGAGAACTCTTGAGGTACAAGATCCGCGGGTTCCGAAATTTTCGCCGTGTCCGGGTCTCGGGCCGGTGAGCGGCCTGAAAATCGCGTGATTGCTTGCCGGCCCGGCGGGATCTGTGGATATTCCGCCCGGCGGCAGTTTTCTCAGTGGATCAAAACACATGGCAGGCGAAGGCAAAGAACGGTTGAGCAAGGAGCAGCGGGAGGAGATCACCCGCCGGGCGCTGGCTGGCGAGAAGGCGCGGTTGCTGGGCGAGGAGTTCGGCGTGACACGGGCGTACGTTTCGCTTTTGAAGCACCAGGCGCTGGATCCGGAGCGGTTCGTGAAAGTCAGCCCTCTCTCGAAAAAGCTCACGCCCGCCGAGTTGGAAATCTTCCGGCACACCTTGGCGACGACGACTCCGAAGGACCATGGCTACCCGTCGTATCCGAAGCCGGAGGTGTGGAAGCTGGAGCACGGCTATCTGCTAGCGAAGAAGTTGTTCAACAAAAACGCGAGCCGCCGGGTGGTGACCGAGTGCATGGAGCCGCACATTCCGAAGCGGCAGGCGTTTCAATTCACCCGGCCCGAGCCGCCGCAGAAGCATCACATCAGCCAGATCTCCCCGGAGCTCGCGAGCGATCCGGACTACGTCGCCTACTACCTCTCGCCGATCTGTGAGCAAATCGTCTGGCGGGAGTATGAGCTGGCCTTGGCCGACTACGAGGCCCGCTTCGCGGCGGACGATGAGCGGATGAAGGCGGAACAGGAAAAGATGCGGGAGGAGCCCGACCAGCATTTTCGCTACGTCCAGCCGGGCCGGCGGACGGGCAAGCACGCGAAGGGCAAGGGCAGCCCGTTCACTCCGCCCAAGCGCCGCAAACGGCGGTGAGCGGATGGCCGGGGAGGAGATTTCCTGGTGAAAGAATCGTGGCGCGGGGAGCGTTTTGCGGCATCTGTGATTTGCCTTTCATGAACATTCACCCTCACCTTTGCTCCCTGCTGGGACTTGTCGTCACCGGGCTCCTGGTCGGCTGCGATCCCTCTTCTTCGAAAGTTTCGAGCGCGCCGGCGTCCGTGGATGAGCACGCGCCCGCGGCGGCCGCGGAGCCGGTGAAAATTTCCCTGCCGGAGAAAATTTCGTTCAACGAGCACGTCCAGCCGGTGCTTTCCGAGTATTGTTACCACTGCCACGGGCCGGATTCCGGGACGCGCGAGCCGAAGGACGCGCCGCTGCGGCTGGACCGGGTGGAGGATGCTTTCCTGGCGCGCGAGGACGGCAAGCCGGCGATTATTAAGGGAAATCCGGCGGAGTCGAATCTCGTCAAGCGCCTTCACGACAAGGATCCGGACTCGATCATGCCGCCGCCCGCAAGCCACAAGACGCTCGGCGCGCGGGAAATCGCCCTGCTGGAGCGCTGGATCGAACAAGGCGCGGAATACGAGCCGCACTGGGCATTCGCTCCGGTCAAGAAGCAGGAACCGCCCGCCGCCGGCGTGGACTGGGCGGCCAATCCCATCGACCGCTTCATCGCGGGAAAACTCGATTCATCCGGCCTCAAGCCCAACCCGCCGGAAGATCCCGCACGTTTCTATCGCCGTCTGCATCTGGACCTGACTGGCCTGCCGCCCGCTCCCGAGGCCATCGAGGCCTTTGAAAAATCCGCTGCAGCGAATCCCCAGGCCGCCATCGAAGCCGCGGCGGATCAACTGCTGGCGACTCCCGCCAGCGCCGAGCATTTCGCCCGATATTGGCTCGATGCGGCGCGCTACGCCGACACCCATGGCATTCACATCGACAATTACCGCGCCATCTGGCCCTACCGCGACTGGGTCATCCGCGCGTTCCAGGCGAACATGCCTTGGGATCAATTCACCACCGAGCAGATCGCCGGCGACATGCTGCCGGGCCGGACGCTCGACCAACTCGTCGCCACCGGGTTTTCCCGCTGCCTCGCCACCACCGGCGAGGGCGGCGCGATCGCCGAGGAATACGAGTCCATCTACGCCAAGGACCGCGTTGAGACAGTCTCCGCCATCTGGCTGGGCCTGACGACCGGATGCGCCGCCTGTCACGACCATAAGTTCGACCCGGTTTCCACCAAGGAGTTCTATTCGC
>JBIHZT010000062.1:0-10814 GCA_044240265.1 Luteolibacter sp.
GGGCGACTTCGCGGGGGTGCTGCTGATGGCGTCCTGGCTATTCATCCCGGCGGCGGTGTTCGCGCTGATGTTGCCGGGCCAGCGCGAACACGCTTGATCGCGGATGGCGCGCCGGGACATGGTCGGTGCAGGACATGAAGGAACTCATCGAAGAACTCGAGCGCTGGGGCGCGGATGTGATCTTCGGCCGCGCCAAGGGGTTCCGGGCCGCGCTGATGCGGTTCTTCATGCGGGCGGTTTCCGGGATTTTCCGGCTCGTTGTGCAAATCCGGCTGATGCGCTACCGCCGCGGCTGGCGCGAGCAGCAGTATTTGGGGACGCAGGTGGTGGCCATTGGCAACATTACGGTGGGTGGCACCGGCAAGACGCCAGTGGTGGAACTGCTGGCGCGGTCGCTGCGGGACCGCGGCCGCAGCGTGGCGATTCTTTCCCGCGGGTATAAAAGCAAGAAACTCGACCGCCCGCAGAAGTGGCAGGACAAAAAGGGCCGCACGATTCCCGGCGAGCGGATGCCCAAGGTGGTCTCGACGGGCAGCGCGCTTTTGCTGGATTCGAAATATGCCGGCGACGAGCCGTTCATGCTGGCCCGCAATCTGGACGGCGTCGCGGTGGTGGTGGACAAGAACCGGGTGAAGGGCGGACTCTTCGCCGTCGGCCAAATCGGCGCGGACACGCTTTTACTCGACGACGGGATGCAGTATCTGGATCTCGCACACTCGATCGATGTCGTGCTGATCGACTCCGGCGCACCGTTCGGCACGGAGGCGTTGCTGCCGCGCGGAACACTCCGCGAGCCGCCGAAGAACCTTCGCAGGGCGAGCTACATTCTAATCACCAAGTGCAACGGCAGCTCAAACGAGAAGCTCATTTCCCGCATCCGGAAATATAACAAGACGGCCGAAATCGTCGAGTGCACGCACGGGCCGATCTATCTGGAAAATGTCTTCACGCGTGAGCGGCAGCCGCTGGAGTTCCTCAAGGACAAGTGGGTGGGGGCCATCAGCGCGATCGCGGTGCCGGAGGCGTTCGAGGGATCGCTGGAAAAACTCGGCGCGCGGGTGGAAATCCGGCGGCGGTTTTCCGATCACTATCGGTTTTCCCGCAGGGAGGTGGAGGCGTTCATGCAGCGTTGCGTGGAGCGCGACATGGGGATCATCGTGACCACCGAGAAGGACGCGGTGAGATTTCCCAAGCCGTCCTCCATCGATGTGCCGGTCTATTTTCTGCGCATCGAGGTGGAGATCCTGAAAGGTCAGGAAATCTGGGACGATCTGGTGACGCGGATTTGCAATCCTTCGCCGGTGTTCCAGTCGGTGCTGCGGAACCGGGACGCCTACCGGCCTTGAGGCTGGCGGGACTGGCGTGCTGATTTCATCGCCTCGCGACCCGGCATTTGCCTCAATGTGCCGCCAGCCAGTTAGAGCCGGTGCCGGAGCTGACTTCGATGGGCACGCCGTGAGGCAACGGCAGCGCGGTCTTCATGATGGTTAGGATTTGCGGGACGAGTTCCGCCTGCTCGTCGAGCGCGAGGTCGAAGACGAGTTCGTCGTGCACCTGGAGCAGCATCTTACTCTGATAGGATTTCTCCCGCAGCAGCGCGGCGATGCGGATCATGGCGAGTTTGATCATGTCGGCGGCGGTGCCCTGGATGGGGGTGTTGATGGCGGCGCGCTCGGCGATGCCTCGGAGGTTCTGGTTGCCGGAATTGAGATCGGGGAAATAACGGCGGCGACCGCTGATCGTCTCGACGTAGCCGGCTTCGCGCGCTTCTTGGACCGTGCGGTCCATGAACTCGCGGATGGCCGGATACTCGCGGAAATAGGCTTCGATGATGTTGGCGGCATCCGTGCGCGGGATGGCGAGCCGCTGGCTCAGGCCGAAGGCGGAGATGCCGTAAATGATGCCGAAGTTCACCATCTTCGCGGTGCGGCGCATGTCGGAGGTGACGTTCTCCGGCTCAACGACAAAAACCTTGGCGGCGGTGATGGTGTGGATGTCCGCGTCGTTTTGAAAGGCCTCGATCATGGTGGCGTCCTGCGAGAGCGCGGCCATCACGCGGAGTTCGATCTGAGAGTAGTCGCAGGAAAGCAGCGTGAATCCCTCGCGCGGGACGAAGGCCTTGCGGATCTTGCGGCCGGCTTCGGACCTAACTGGGATGTTCTGCAAATTCGGATCGGACGAGGCGAGGCGGCCGGTGGCGGCGACGAGCTGGTGGAAATGCGTGTGGATACGCCCGGTTTCCGCGACGATGTGAGTGGGCAGGGCGTCGAGGTAGGTGGACTTCAGTTTCGTGGCCTCCCGATAGGCGAGAATGTCGGTGATGATCGGGTGCTTGCCCTCAAGAGTGGCGAGTGTCTGTTCGTCGGTTTTATACTGGCCGGTCTTGGTCTTCTTCGCCTTGTCGGCGAGGCCGAGTTGGTCGAAGAGGATTTCGCCTAACTGCTTTGGCGAGGCGATGTTGAACGAGCGGTCGGCGTGGATGTGGATGGACTTCGCGAGTTCGTCGATCTGGATTTGCAACTCGTCGCCGATGACGCCGAGCGCGGCGGGATCGATGGCGATGCCCTCCATTTCCATGCCGACGAGCACCGGCAGCAGCGGGCCTTCGATTTGCTGAAGGATGGATTCCTGACCAGACTCCGTGAGCAGCGGGCGGATTTTCTGCGCGAGCTGGAAGGTGACGTCGGCATCCTCGGCGGCGTATTCGGCGAGAACGGCGAGCGGGATGGCGGCAATATCGAGGTCTTTGGATGTCTTCTTGGTTTCGGCGAAATTGAAGAGGTCGTCGGGTGCGGGTGGCTGGGCTTCGCGGTTGGAAACCGCGGCCACATCGGCGAGTTTGACCGGGGTGTAACCTAGCAGGATTTCCGAAAGGTAATCCATGGAGTGACGGCGCTCGGGGGAAACTAGGGTGTCCGCGAGCATCGTGTCGAAGAACGGGCCGGCGACTTCGATGCCGTGGTGGAGCAGGATGGAGAGGTCGAACTTGAGGTTGTGGCCGATTTTTTCGGCGGGGGAGGAGAGGATGGATTTCAAATTCGAAATTTGAGATTTCAAATCCACGACGGGGAGATACCAACCTTCGTGGGCTTTCCAGGAGAAGGCGACGCCTAGCAGCTTGGAGGTGAAGCGGTCGAGGCCGGTGGTCTCGATGTCGAAGCAGAAGGAGTTTTGTTGGGCGAGCGCGGCGAAGAGTCGGGACTGCAGCTCAGGGGTGTCGGCGAGGTGATAGGTGTGGGTGACGTCGCGGATGGTTTTGAAGGTTTCGAAGAGGGTGGGTTCTTCGGATGATGATTCGCGCGGAATGAATTCCGCGCTCCCGGTGGTGGGGAAAAGCCGTTTGGTGAGGGTTCGGAATTCAAACTCGTTGAAGAGGGTTTTCACGGCGTCCTCGTCGCGCGGAGAAAGGACCAGATCGTCCCAGGTGACTTCCACTGGCACGTCGAGAATGATGGTGGCGAGCTCCTTGGAAAGGAGGGCCTGGTCGGCGTGGGTCTCGACGTTTTCCTTCTGCTTGCCTTTGAGCTTCGCGGAATTGGCGATGAGGTTCTCGATGGAGCCGAACTCGGCGATGAGTTTTTTCGCGGTCTTCTCGCCGACGCCGGGGATGCCGGGGATGTTGTCGGCGGCGTCGCCCCAGAGGCCGAGGATGTCGATGACCTGCTCCGGGCGCTCGATTTCCCAGTTCGCGAGCATGGTCGGCAGGTCGATGACTTCATGGTCGGAGCCCTTGCGACCGGGTTTCCACATGCAGGTGCTTTCCGAAATGAGCTGCGCGAAATCCTTGTCCGGCGTGACCATGAACGACTGGAAATCGTCCTGCTCGGCGCGCTTCACCAACGTGCCGATGATGTCGTCCGCCTCGAAGCCATCGACTTCCAGCACGGGAATCCCGAACGCGCGGCAAAGCGCTTTCACGTGCGGAATCGACGCGGCGAGTTCCTCAGGCATCTCGTCGCGCTGCGCCTTGTAAGCGGGAAAAAGGATGTGCCGCGGGGTGGGTGCGGAGGTGTCGAAGGCGACGCCGATGTGCGTGGGGTTTTCCTTTTCGAGAATCGAGAGCAGCGTGTTGATGAAGCCGTAGAGCGCGGAGGTGTTGGTGCCCTTGGAGTTGCGGATGGGATTCTGGATGAAGGCGAAATGCGCCCGGTAGATCAGGGCCATGCCGTCGAGCAGGAAAAGGCGTTTCATGGCCGGAGCTTGGGCGGGCTCGGAACGGGCGTCGAGAGAATGTCAGGCCGGTTTGATGTCGAGCATCAGGGAAATGTGCATGGCGGTGAGCTCGCCCATCGACTTGCAATCGCCGAAACCGCTGGTGGCGTGCATCCGGTCCAGCTCGCGGGCGAGCGTGACGACGTGCTCGTGGGGGGCGATGCTTTCCCGCCGCATGATTCCTAGCAGCGCCCGCAGCCGACCGCTCTCGACCTTGGCGCGGCGGGCCATCTGCGCGTGCTCCTCGGCCACGTATTGGTCGATGCTCTTGCGGTTGAGCACCTCGAAGGCGAGGCGGGTGACCTTGCGGTTTGAGTTGAAGCGGAACGCCAGATAGATGTTGCCGTTTCCCTCGTACGACTGCTGGTCGAAGTCGATCGCCCGCACCCGGTACTGCACTTCCTCGAAGTCCGGCGTGATGTCCACCACGTAGTTCACGCTGCGCATGTCGCCGAGCAGGCGGATGAAGCTGCGCTCGGTGAATTTCGTGAACTCCTTGGCGATCCGCACCTTGTTGAGGCCGGGTTGGGAGAGATAGTCGCGGATGAAAACGTCACCGGGGACGCCGGCGATGTGTTCTTCGATGAGGGTGTTGCCGTTGACCAGATAGTTGATCCGGTTCGGCGAGAGGATGTGCTCGAGTTCGAGGCCGTAGATGCGCGAGGCGTCCGCTTGTTTGACGTAGAAGTAATCCGAGTTGTCGTTGAAAAGATTCGTCACGCGGATGCGGAAGGGCTTCGAGTTTCCGAAGTCGCCGAAGTCGATGCGGTCCACCACGAGGTGGTCGTGCTGTTCCGCGTCGCGCCCGAGTTTGAGCTCGGTGTAGATGCTCGTCAGGCGTGGGCGCAGCTCGGCGAAGACCTCCGGCGAGTACATCACGGAGAGCCACAAGGTTTCCCGGCCGGACGGATCCTCGTAGGGAACGGCGCCGCTGAAGCGGCAGAGGTCGTCGTAGACCTTCGGGATCTCCCGCTGGCGGTCGAAGTGATAGAGATACTGTCGCAAGGACGGGGAAACCGGATACTTCTGCTTTTGCCGCGCGATCACGCCGGGAAGCTACCCGATGATTTCGCACGACGCCAGCCCGCACTCGATTTCCCGTTTCCGGCGTCGGCTCAGTTGTCCTTTTCGGGAGGCAGGATCTCGTTGGCGAGGCGCTTGGCTCCGGCGTCGGCGAGGTTGCTTTGCGGATAGATGCTGCGTGCCTTGAGATACCATGAGAGCGCGGAGCCGACTTGCTTGGGCGTGCGTTTTTCGAACTGGTTCGCCTTGTCGAGGGCGCGGGTGAAATCGGCGACCTTGGGGGCGAGCAGTTCCAGCTCGCGGCCGAGTTTCGGATCGTCCGGGAATTGTTCGCGTAGTTCGGCAAGTTGTTCCCAGGCGGCGTAGTCTTGGCCCATCTTGCTGAATTCCGAGGCCTTGCCGAGGGCTGCCTCGATCTTCGTGAGGTTGGTCATGATCTGCTTGAAGGCGTCCTCGCGGGACGCGTCGCCCTGGATGACCGGGGCGATTTCATATTGGCGGCGGGCGATTTCGCGGAAATTCCCCTCGCTCAGCAAGCGGTCGAAATCATTGCGGGCGGTGACCAGACCGCTGGAGTTGCTAACCAAAGTGCGGAATTCCTTGAGCTTGGGATTGGTCGGCCAGATCTCGGCGGCGGCTTTGATTTTCTCGGCCGCCTTGTCGCTTTCCTTTGCTAGCAGATGAGCCTTCGCTTCCTCAACGGCGAGATCGGAGGCGAGGGTATAGCCGGCGATGGCACTGTCCACCTTGGACGAGGGGAAGTCCTTGGCGGCTTTTTTCAAGCGCTCCGCGAGTTCCATGGTCTTGGTGTAGTCGCGGGCCTGGAGGGTGCCGTAGAGTTCGTGCAAATCGCGGACATACTCGGCGACCCGGCGCTTTTTATCCAGCGACAGGGTGGCGACGGGCGCGAGATATTCGCCGATCGCGTAGGCCTCCATCAGGCGCTGTGAGGCGTTGTGGAGTTCGTCGCGGGAGAGCATGAGGTCGAAGGCCTCGATGTATTTGCCGGCCTCGCGGATGGCTTCGTTGGAAAGTGAGTCGAGTGAGGCGACCGTGGGGCTGACGCCGACGGATTCGGAGAATAATTTCGAGACGTCCGAGTTCTTGTCCACGCGGAGGGTGGCGTCGCCGTCCTTCCAAATCTGGTTGTAGAAACGTGCGGCCATCAGAACGTGCTCGTAGCGGCGCTGAACGAACCACTGGACCATGCTGACCTGATACTGCGCCTTGGTGCGAATGGTGCCCGCTTCGGTGCGGGCGATGTTGGATTTCTTGAGCAACTCGATTTCCGCGATGCGGCGGAGGGTATCGGCGTATTTGAGCGAGTTGGTGCCCGCACCCGGGGCTTGGTTGGATTGTCCGGCCTTGCCCTTGTCTTTCGGATCCTTGGGGGCGTTCATTTCGATGTCGCGCTCGTGACGGGCCTTCCAGTCCCCCTCGGCGATGATCGCTTTTTTTTCTTCCTCGATGGAGAGGTTGAGCTTGTTGAGGCCGTTGACGTCCTGCTTGGCGAGCATGGCCATGTAGATGGATTCGGCGAGCGATCCGCAAAGATTGGCGTCACCTGGATACGCGGAGGCGCCGGGAAGCTGTTTGAAGGCGGCGTAAAGATCGGGGCCGCCCTGCCGGAACGGGGAGATGGTGGCGAGGATTTGGGCGATGGTTTTCCGGTATTTCTCGGCGGCCTCGTCGCTTTCCGGGGGCTGGCTGAGGTATTTTTCGAAACGGGCCTTGAGCAGGCGGTTGTCGCCCAGCGGGATGGCCACGCCGCCGACGGTGATGGTCTCGGCGGATGGATCGAGCAGCGGGATTTCCTGGCCGAGCGGCCCGGCGGCGGGTTGCTTTTTCTCGGCTGGCGGCGGGCTGTCCGAGGGCGTCGCAGCAGGCGCGGGTTTGTCCTCGGCGGGCGGCGGAGTGTAAACTTGGCTGTGGGCGAGGCCTGCGAAGCAGAACGGGAGTAAAATCCGGGCTTTCATGGGGCGCTGGAGAGTGGGTTAGAGACGGTTCACGCCGGTGGCCACGGCGATGCCGCCTTGCCGGAATTTCACGCGGAAGGCGTATTTCTGCTTGGTGTCGATGTTGAGCTTGTTGAACTCCGGCGGGATTTCGATACCGACGAATTCGGCACCCGAGCCTGCGTCCACCCGCACGCTGACGAGCTGGCCGCGATCGGTGGTCCACTGGAGTTTTTCCTCGATCTGGCCTTCGATGACATACTCGTTGCCGCGCAGGCTGTTGCCGTTGTCGAGCAGATCGCTCACGCTGAGTTTCGCGACGTCGCCGAAGGTGTTGGATTTTTTCCCGATAAAGGATTTCCCGGCGACGACCGCGATCACGATGGCGGCGACGGCACCGATGATGATCCCGGGATGGAGGTGAGAGCTTGCGCGACGGGCCATGGTATGAAGGTTTCTGGAAAGGAAATTAGCCGGGAAATCCCTGAAATCGAGGGAGAAAATCCGCTCAATCCCATTGCGGCCTGCGGACGCCGGCCCACGCGGCGATGAGCGCCACGGCGATGTGCGCGCCGAGAGCGTAGAAGCAGGCGCTCTGGGGAGACAGGCTGGTATCGATCACCGACTTCACGGCGTCATGCACTTGGGTTTGCAAGGCCTCGACCGAGCCGGACCACGCCCAGTAGGCGGAGATGAACGGCCGGGTGAAGGCCTCGATGTTTTCCGGCAGGGCAAGCACCGCGCCTGATAGGGGAAGCTGGAAACCGACGAGATAGATAGAGAGCAGGGAGGCCTGCTCGGCCGTGCGCATGAGCGAGGAAATCGCCAGGCAGATGCCGGTCATCGCCGCATTCACCAGCAGCAGGAAGCCCGCATGCTCGATGAAATCCCCCCGGAAGGCGCCGAAGAAATTCACGAAAAACGCCATCCACAACGACTGACCGATCACGAGGCAGGCGAGGAAAGCCACCTTCGACGCGAGGTAGGCGGACGGCCGCAGCCCGCCGAATTTCTCCTTTTCGTAAATCGGCCGCTCGCCGGCGATCTCACGGGCGGAGTTGTTGGATCCCATCAGCGAGAGCAGAACGACCTGGAACATGATGATGCCGGAAATCGCGGAGCCGACCTTGGCCTGGTCCGAGGAGACCAGGATTTTCTCCTCGATTTCCGCTCTCTCGCTTTGCCGGGTATCGGAAAAGCGGCGGATGTTGCCAGAGGCCTTGTCGCTGAAAATCGTGACGAGAATGGGGAAACAAAGGATGATGGCGAGTTGCAGGAACACCTGGCCCCGGTCGCGGAAAAAGATCCGCCACCTGCGGGACAGCAGCGTCGAGAACTGGCTGAAAAATCCGGGCAATTCCGGTGTCTCTTCAGCCGGTTTCTCCATGGTGGGGTTGTTTTCCTGCATCACGTCCGGTTCCGGCGGCGCGTGCAGTTCGCCATTCGCGATGAGCCGCGAGCGGTTTTTCCGGACCATCCGCTGATAGGATTCGCGGTGTTTCTGCCAGGAGTTATGCCAGCGCTCGGATGGCTGCGCCGCCAACCGCGGATAGACCTCCTCGGTGTCGCTGACGGAAAAATAGTGGGTCAGTTGATCGGGTGGACCGTGGAATGCCACCCGCCCCTCGTGCATGACGAGAATGGAATCATAAAGCTCAAGATGCGCCAGCGAGTGCGTCACCGACAGCACGATGCGCCCGTCCTTGCGCGACAAGTCATGCAGCAGGCGCACGATTTCCCGCTCCGAGCGCGGGTCCAGGCCGGAGGTGACCTCGTCGCAAAGCAGCAGCTTGGGATCGGAAACCAACTCCATCGCCAGCCCAAGCCGGCGTTTTTGCCCGCCGGATAGAACCTTCACCTGCCGGTCGCTGATCGGGCTCAATCCGGTTTCCTCAAGCACTTGATCGATCCGGTGGTCGAGCTCCCCGGTATTGCGGCAGCGGACGCGCAGGCGGGTGGCGGCCTCTACCGACTCGTCCACCGTCAACGGGTCGTAAGCGATTGAAAACTGAGGCACATAGCCGATTTCCGAAGGGGAGAAATCGCCGTCTTCCGACAAATTTCGCGCATCCCAGAACAGCGCGCCCGCCGATTCTGGATTGAGTCCGGCGATGGTCTTGAGCAAGGTCGTTTTCCCACAGCCCGAAGGGCCGACGATGGCCATGAAATGCCCTTTCGGGACGACGAGCGAGACGCGATCCACCAGCGGAACATCCTCGCCGCCTTTGCGGATGGTGAAACTGACTTCTTTGAGCTCGAGCACGGAATAAGATGAGTGTGGAAAATAGCTAACGACGAGGAACCAGGATCTCTATCGTCGCCGGGAAAAATAAAATCCACCGCTTCAATTGATCGGCACGATGCGGAGCTTTCCGGCAGCAGGCCGGTGAAGCGAAGCCGCCAAAGTCGGTACCATGTTTCCGGTCGTAGGCTCTGCGGGAGCGTCGTTGTCCAAGGCGTTTCGCAGCGCACCTTCCACGAGCTGGCCGCAGTGGATCTTCATCGGCGGTAGCGGGCCGAGATCACCGGTGAGTTCCTGGACGGTGAGGTTTTTAGCTTCCTCCGTCGTTTTTCCGCGCAGCAGCTCGGTGGCCATCGACGCCACCGCGATGGCCGTCTGGCATCCGAACGCCTGGAACGAGGCGCGATCGATGACGCGCTTGCCGTCCTTTTCAGTGAATTTCAGCCACATCCGCAGCATGTCGCCGCACTCGGGCGAGCCGACGGTGCCCATCGCATCGGCGTCCTGGATTTCTCCCTGGTTTTGGGGATTGGCGAGGGCTTCCTGGACTTTGGTTTCGAACGAACTCATGGGAGCACGGAGGCTAGGTCGGGATGCCGGGTAATTCAAGCGTCGGTCTTGCCCGCCTCTGGGCGGTGTCCGCTGCCAGCCTGACGCGGCGATGCGGCGGAGAAAGCGGGCGCCATAAAAGCCGTCCTCGCAAACGAGGACGGCTTCGCAGAGATCGAAAAAGGTTCGATCAGGCCAGCGCCTGGAGTTTCGCCTTGAGCTGGTCCTTGGTGACGCTCGCTCCGACGATCTGGTCCTTGACCTCGCCGTTCTTGAAGAACAGCAGGAGGGGAATCGAGCGCACGTTGTATTTCACGGCGAGCTCGCGGGCTTCATCAACGTTCACCTTGCCGACCTTGGCCATGCCTTCCAGATCGGTGGCGACCTGGTCGATAACAGGGCCGATCATTTTGCATGGGCCGCACCATTCGGCCCAAAAGTCCACGAGGACGGGCAGGTCGGAGTCGATTACTTCAGATTGAAAATTTGAGTCGGTAAGTTTCAAGGCCATTCGAGGACCATGCATGCGGATCGCCGGCACGTCAAGAGCCGCCCCGCTTGCTGCTGGATCGCGCCTAGCCATTGAAAGTCTATAAAAGCCAGGCTTTTTAAAAAATAATCTCTTTGCGTGGCGGGTTCTCGACGGCTAGTCATTGGCTCGATGAGCATGAACAACCGGAAGCGATGGATTGTGCCGTGGAAAGACTCGCCAGCGAAACCGGCGATTTACCACTGCGTCAGCCGCGTGGTGGACCGGCGGTTTGTGTTCGAGGTGGATGAACGCGAACATTTCCGGATGCTGATGCGGATGTGCGAGAAGTTCTCCGGTTGCC
>JBIHZT010000539.1:0-3186 GCA_044240265.1 Luteolibacter sp.
TGCCCCAGCAAGGCCCTCGTCGTTCAGAATTCGCCGGGGTTCCTGCTCCATGTAGGGCGCGAAGTCGAAAAACAACGACTCCACCAGATCCACGACCGTCCTCCCGGGCTCGACGAACTCCCAGTATTTCGGAATGCCGCCGACACAGGCGAATTTTTCAAACGATGCCTCAGCCGCCGCTTCAAGCCCGCAGGCGAGGCAGAACGCGTGATAGTCCATCGGCCCGACCTGCAACAATTTACCCGCCCTGCCATAAAGCGGGGCCGCCCGGTGGAGAAACAAATCGTGCATCATCCGCATGCTTGATCCTGCGAGAATCAACAGGCAACCGTCCGGAATTCCATGGTCCAGCCAGCGTTGCAAGCGGCTTGGCAAACTGCCGTCCTTTGCCGTGAGATAGGGGAATTCATCCAAACAGAGCACCCAGGGCTTTTTCTGAAGACCCATGATTTCGAAAAAATCCTGCCAATTCCGTGGCTCGATCCGGGTCTCCAATTGATCCCGGACATCGGCGAAAACCTGCGCCACCTGCATTTCCACAGGCCCCTCCAAAGCCTGGCTGAACATCCCGCCCCGACCGTCCATCCATTGCCGCAACAAGCGGGTTTTGCCCACTCGCCGGCGGCCGAAAACCACCAAAAGCCCGCCGCGCTGCGCTGCAGCGTCCAGCTCGCGCAGCTCATCGGTCCGGTTGACGAATTCCAGTCTCACTGAAAGTATTCATGCTGATAAACATTATGTATGACAAGCATTATGTTCAGCTTGGTTCATGATTATGATTGGATTGAACGTACCTATTCCCTTGCCGTGTCACGAATTTGTCTTACAAATTGACTCATGAGTAATACAATAACGGTTCGTTTGCCAGGGGATTTGGTGCGGTGGCTTGAGGCGGAATCCCAAGCGACCGGGTTGCCCAAGGGCCGGATCGTTCGCGAGCAACTGGAGCAATTGCGAACGAAGAAGGTTCGCCAGCCGTTTCTCGATCTTGGCGGGAGTGTCGAAGGCGCGCCTGACCTCAGCCTCAGGAAAGGTTTCGGCGAATGACCGGAATCGCTGACACCGGCTTCCTCGTGGCGTTCGCCAACCGGCGGGACACCCATTTCCCATGGGCATTTTCTTTGGCCGAGCACATCAGCGAGCCTCTTCTCACCTGTGAGGCCGTGCTCGCCGAGACTGCCTATCACCTGCGGAACAGCGATCTCGTGCTGCGCTTTCTCGAAACCGGGTTGGTGCGATTGGCTTTTGAAATCGAAAGCCACCGCAGCGAACTCGGCGAACTCGCGCGGCGCTACTCCGACCGTCAGCCCGATCTCGCGGATCTTTGTCTGATCCGGATGAGCGAGCTGAATCCTCAACTTCCGGTCATCACGGTCGATGGAGATTTCCGCGTCTATCGCCGGAATCGAAGGGAAATCATCCCGGTCATCATGCCGCCGGATGGTGGGCAGGCGGGTTCAATTTCTCCACAATAGCGAGTCTTTGTTCCTTGCTGAGAAGCCTGCCGAATTCCCAATCATCACTGGAACGGACGAACGTGCCATTCCCCATGGCGATGATATTCCGAAACGTCACCGACTTGTCGAAGGTTCTGCCTCTTTTGAAAAAAATTTGTTCGGCGATTCGGATTTCTCCGCCGGGGCGAAACTCAATGGTCAAACGGTAAAAATAGTGCTGCAGAAACCCGAGGAGAAGGACGGAAAGCCAACCCAGAATCCAAATGCAAATCAAGACGGCCTCATACGGAGCAGGAACATCCCCAAACTCGTCCAATATGGAAAACTTGGTGAACACCGTGAACACTACAAATGCGACCGTCCATTGCCCCAAGCAGAGCGAGTATGATTTCCTTCCGCAGGTGTAGGGGATGATTTCGGCCACTATCTTACTTTGGAAGGAGTAGGAATCACATCACCCGATCCTATCGGCGCCTCGCCGGAGCTTTCCTAGCAGACGCGATTTCCACGATCAGCCGGTGCAAGACGAGCCGGTGGTCGAGGCCGGTGGTGACGAGGGCTTGGTCCGCCTTGAGGGTGGCTTCCATGACGTGCTGGAGGCCGGCGAGTTCGAAATTCTTCGCGTTGTCGGCGGCGAGGAAGATCGGGAAGACGTTGACGCCGGAGCCGTCTTTTTTCTGCGGCAGCCAGGCGCGGTCGGACTCGGGAAGGCGGTTGAGGCCACCGGAAAAGGCACTGTAGTTGCCGGTGGGCACCTTGAATTTCTCGATGATCAGCTTGGCCATGAACAGATTTCTCACCACGCCGATGATCGAGGCGCGCATGATGCCGATGGCGGATTCGTCGGCTTCGAGCTGTTGGTCGATGAGCTGGATGGCGCGGGCGGCGTTGCCTAACTGGATGGCCTTGCCGATTTCGAAAACCACGGCGGCGCGGCTGAGCGGGACGAGCACGCGGACGTCGTCCTCGGTGACCTCGCGGCGCTCCAGGCCGAGGTAGAGGTCGAGTTTTTCCAGCTCGTTGCCGATTTGTTGGGACTGCTCGCCGGCGAGCATGACGAAGAGCGCCATGGCGTCGCGGTCAAAGGTGAGGCCGAGTTCGCGGGCGCGCTTGGCGACGAGCGAGGCGACCTGGTCCTGCCAGTCGTCGCGGCTGGTGTCGATGCGGTCGTGGACTTGGACGTCGGCGGCTTTTTCGATGAATTTCCAGAACCCGCGGCGCTTGTCCACGCCCTGGGCGGTCATGAGGAATTTCACGCCGTCGGGGATGCCGCGTTCGAGGGTGGAGCGGAGGCTTTCGACGCCGGCTTCGGTGCGTTGGGAGCGGCCGGTGACGTTGTCGGCGAGGAAATTTGCGTTGCGCAGCCAGACCACCTTGTCGCCGCCGAACATCGGAATGGTGAGCAGGGCCTGGACGGTGGAGGAGCAGATTTCGAAGGCGGACTCGGAGTTGTCGGCGATGCCGTCGATGGTTTCGTGGGTGAATCCGTCGTCCACGCCGCCGGTGAGCTGGTTGTAGAGCAGCAGCGCTTTTTCACGGACGAGGCCCTCATCGCTGCCGACGACGGCGAAGAAATTTCCGGCTTTTTCAGGGTTCGCTTTTGCTTTGGCAGCCACGCGACGGTGTTAACGGGATGCGGCGGGTGGTGCAAGCGTCGTCAACCGCGTGTCTTGCTTCCGATCGGGTGGCCTCGTTCCTCGAGTCTCCCGCGCAAGGTGCGCAAGATGGC
>JBIHZT010000540.1:0-3185 GCA_044240265.1 Luteolibacter sp.
TGCGCGGAGGCGGACGGCTGGACACCCGGGCGTTTCTCGACGGCTCGCGGGAGTTTTTCGAAAAACTCGGCTGCTATCGGAAGGGAGAATTTTCCATCGGCGAGGCGATCCACTGCGACGGCGCGGTCGGCTTGATGAGCGGGCGCTACGGACCTCACCGCTGTGCGAAGGGCGAAATCCTGACGATTCGCGCGACCGGCTGGAATGAAAGCTGCATCTGCATCGGCGCGGGCGGCTGGCTGGTGCCGCAGGGCGGGGGACTTTTCAAAGTGGGCTCCACCTACGAATGGAACGAACTCGACGACCTGCCGACGGCCGCCGGGCGCTTGCGGGTCGAGGAAATCGCGGGCCGTCTCGGTGGCGAGGCGTTTGAGGTAGTCGCCCACGAAGCCGGGGTGCGGCCGATCTTGCGCCGCAGCCAGCCGCTGATCGGTCCGCTGGAAAACGGCGGCTGGATGTTTAACGCGCTGGGTTCGAAAGGCTCGCTCTACGCGCCCGGCATGGCCCGGCGGCTGGCGGAGTGGCTCATCGACGGCCGCGAACCCGAGCCGGACGTGGACATCCGGGGTTTTCTCGAACAACTTCCGCCCGATGAGCGCCGCTGATTCTGACCCCTTGTTTCCGCCGCGCCCCACGGTGCTGGCACAGGAAATCCTCAGGCCGCTGATCCGCCCCGGCGACCTCGTGATCGATGCGACGGCGGGAAACGGCCATGACACCTTGTTTCTAGCGGACTGTGTCGGCCCGGCGGGCAAGGTGCTCGCCTTCGACGTGCAGGAAGCCGCGCTGGTGTCCGCGAGAACGAGGGTGGGGGAGACCCGGTGTGTGGAGTTTTTCCATGAGTCGCATGCGAAGATGGCCGCCCGCGCCGCCGCGGAATCCGTCGCGGTGGTGATGTTCAATCTGGGCTATCTACCGGGCGATGATCACGAGCGGACGACGGAAGCGGCGGAAACCTTGGTGGCGTTGGAAGCGGCGGCGGGCCTTTTGAAACCCGGCGGAATCCTATCCGTCATCTGTTACCCCGGCCATCCCGCGGGTGCCGCCGAGGCGGTGGCGGTGGAGGCGTGGATGACCGCGCTGGCGGGGCAGGGCTGGCGCGTCGCCAAATACGGCGCCGTGGGCACTCGGCGGCCCGCACCATTTTTACTGCTGGCGGGCAAGGGCGGGTCCTAGCGGCAATCCGGACGCTGCCAAGGTGGCAGAGGCTTCCCGCCTCTTGCCTGTCTGATCCGGGTGGAACGCGGACCTCGCGGACGCCTGCGCCGAACTCTACAGGGTGGAAAGCTCCGACGCCGAGCTGGCAAGCTACGAACTCCGCAGCGGCCCCCGGTCCCGAGCATCCCGGCGACGACGAGGGCCCGCTGGCCAGCATCCCCGCTACCGGTCCGCTCGCCTTGACGTTGCCAACCTCTCCACGGAGACGCCACTCGGAATCATGAGGCGGGTTGAAGAAAACCCGTGCCCGGGTGAGATTACAGCTTCCCACGCTGCCGGGAACCTTTTATTTCCCATCCATGACCCATCGTTTGCGCCTCATGTCCCTCGTCCTGCTCCTGCTTGTCTCGTGGAGCCATGCGGACCACATTATCGTGACCGGCGGTCCGGCACTGCGGAAGTGGGAGAACCTGAGGGTCACGGACGATCAACACGACCGTTGGTGGGCGAATTTCGTCCGGGCTTCCACGCTGCGCATGGCGGAGATCCGCAAGGCCTACGGGCCGGATGCGCCGCTGGTTTGGATGGTCTATCAGCCGGGCTATCAGACCCGCGGTCGCGAGGACGGCAAGCCCTATACTTCCTGGATCGCCGAGCTGGCGGCTAAACGTGGGGCGACTTTGATCTGGTTCAACGGGTCTGGGAATTTCATCCAGCTTCTCAATTCCCGTCCGCGTGGCTCGATCAAGACCTTTGATTTTTTCGGTCACTCGAACCGGTATTGTTTCATGTTTGATTATGGAAACGACATCATGGCTGTCTCCACCGCCTGGCTTCACGAGCGGGATATTCCCCGCATCAAGTCATCGATTTTTGACCGCAACGCCTATTGCAAGAGCTGGGGCTGCCACACCGGCGAGAGCATGAGCAAGGTTTGGAAAAGCGCCACCGGCGTGGCCCTCGAAGGTGCCCGCGGTCCCACGTCCTACACTGAGGTAGGGAAAGGCACCATGCCCATCGTTCGTGGCGGTTGGGTGAGATGACACAGGGATCTCTTTGATTTGCATCAAAATGATGATAAAAAATGCTTGTGGTGATGCAGGATGATGGCAATGTTTGGCCATGAGAATCACAGTGGACATTGAAGATGACGTCCTGGCCGAGTTGTTGAAAATCACCGGGGATAAGAACAAGAGTCCAGCCGTAGCGCGGGCCGTTACCGAGTTCGTGCGCCGCAAGCAAGCCCGGGAATTCGGCCGGATGATCCGGGAGGGAGTCTTCGACTATCCAGCCCCGTTGGCGGATGCGGCGGGTCTTGACTCCGCCAACCCGGTCCCACCCCTTTACCAAGACTGAGCCGTCATGGTACTCGTGGATTCATCCGCCTGGATCGAGAGCCTCCGCCGGAATGGCGACATGAGGGTGAAGCTGGCGGTCGAAGGGCTGCTTGAAGCTTATGAGGCCCAGTGGTGCTCGCCCGTCCGTCTGGAAGTTCTCGGTGGTGCCCGTTTGGAGGAGCGGGCGCTGCTGGGGAAACGCTTCTCGGTCATCCCGTACCGCACTTGCCGCGAGGACGACTGGGACCGCGCCGTCGCCCTTGCATGGCGGCTTCGCGGCAATGGGCTCACCGTTCCATGGCTCGACGTACTCATCGCCGCCATTGCCATCCACGATGGCGTGCGCCTCTATGCCATCGACGCACATTTCCAGGAAATCGCCAGGCATTCCGGTCTCCTGCTCTACCGCCCGGGTTATGGCGGGAGTTTCAACGATCATGACGACGGGTAAATTCGTTCCCGCTTCAAGCCATTAAAAAGGCCGGTCGGGATGGAGTCCCGACCGGCCTGGGTGCTTGTTTTGAAACGATCAGTCCTTGATGTCCAATGCGGCGTATTCTCCGTCTTTGCGACGATAGACGATCGTGAGGCAGTCGCGGCGGGCGCTCTTGTAGAGCACGAAGGGGCGGTCTGAGAGTTCGAGTTGCATGATCGCGTCCTCTTTGAACATCGTTCGCACCGAGTAGTTTT
>JBIHZT010000541.1:0-3170 GCA_044240265.1 Luteolibacter sp.
CTCAAACTTCTGACGGCAAGCCCAAACCCGTCACCACCACCACCGATCCGGTTTCACTCGCGGTTTCCATCACCTATGACGGCAGCCCCACCCCACCCACCGCCGCCGGCACCTATGCAGTCGCCGCGACCATCACCGACGCGAACCATGAGGGCACCGCCACCGGTTCACTCGTCATCGCGCTCACCAATGATCTCACCTTCTGGCGCGCTTCAAATTTCACCGAGACCGAGCAACTCGCCGGACTCGCAGGGGAATCCGCCGACCCGGATGGCGACGGCTGGTCAAACCTAGCGGAATACGCCATGGGTTGCGATCCGCACCAGTTCTCCCCGCCTCTCGTGCCTGTTCGCGATGAAAACGGCCTCTCGCTCACCTTCACCCGCCCCGCCGGCCTGCCGGGCATCACCTACCAAGCGGAATCGACCGAGGATTTCCAAACCTGGATCCCCCTCCCGCTCGAACTGCTCACCCCCGGCGCCACCGAGACCCTGCGTGCCCGCGACCCTCTCGACACCGGAGATCCGTCCCGGCGTTACCTCCGCTTGCGCTTCGAGCGCCAGTGAGCGCCCCAGTTGCCTCGTGCAATCCCATTGACCCGTTCCATCCGGCGGCTAGTCTCGCCGCGCACCCATGGCCGGCTTTTTCAAATCCCTACTCCACAAAATCACCAACCGCGCGGAAATCGACTGGGACGACCTCGAGGCCGACCTGATCAGTTCCGATCTCGGCATCAACCTCACCACCTCGATCATCGATGAACTGCGCGACCTCGGCCGCGAGATTTCCGGCGAGGACGTGGTTGAGGTCACCCGCCGCCAGCTCGGCAGGCGGCTGCCGGACAATTTCCTGCCGCCCACACCCCGCGCCGATGGCAAACCGTTCGTCATCCTCGTCGTCGGCGTGAACGGCACCGGCAAGACCACCTCCTCCGCCAAGCTCGGCCTCTGGCTCAAGAAGCGAAACCGCAAGGTCATCCTCGCCGCCGCCGATACCTTCCGCGCCGCCGCCGTGGAACAACTCAAGCGCTGGGGCGAGCGCCTGGACATCCCCGTCGTCACCGGAAACCCTAACGCCGATCCCTCTTCCGTCTGCTTCCACGCCCATCAGAAATCCCTCGCCGAGAATGCCCAGTTTCTAATCTGCGACACCGCCGGACGCATCCACACCCGACACAACCTCATGGAGGAACTCGGGAAAATCCGCCGCACCCTTGCCAAACAGGACGAAACCGCCCCGCACCTCACGTTGTTAGTCGTCGATGCCACCACCGGCTCGAACGCGCTCCAACAAGCCAGGGAATTCAACAAAGCCAGCCCGCTCGACGGCCTCATCGTCACCAAGCTCGATGGCTCGGGAAAAGGCGGCATCGCCGTGACCATCCACGACCAACTCGGCATTCCCCCGCGCTTCCTCGGCACCGGCGAAGAACCCGAGGCATTCGCGATTTTCGAAAAAACCGCGTTCATCCAGGAAATCCTGTGAATTCAAGCCGGTCGGAAGCGAAGACTTGGAATTGGAGTGCGGAACCAATCACCAAAGCGGAAAACCAACCACCCTGACCGCTTCCCGGCGAACTTGCCCGGTCCGCGGATCGGACCGGATTTCCCGGAGGTGATGAACTTCGAGCGGATCACCGGAATCACCTCATAAAATTCATCCTCCAGTCCGAAACCATGCTCCGCTGGACCGACGCACACAACCATCTCCAGGATCCTCGCCTTGGTGATCCCGGCCCGGTCATCGCCGCGATGAAGTCCTCGGGCGTCACCCGCTGCGTCGTCAATGCGACCTGCGAGGAGGATTGGGAGCGGGTCAGAACCCTCGCGGATACTGAGCCCGGCTTCGCGCTTCCCGCCTTTGGCATTCATCCGTGGCACGCCCACACCGCCGCACCGGGCTGGCAGGCTAAGCTTCAAACCTTGTTGGAAAATCACCCGCAGGCTTCAATCGGCGAGTGCGGGCTGGACACATGGATCTCCGAACCACCGCTGGCAATCCAGCGCCCGGTATTCCTCGACCAGCTTCGGCTCGCCCGTGAAATGGACCGCCTTGTCACGATCCATTGCCTCAAGGCGTGGGGCGCACTGTTCGATGCGCTTTCCGAAGCCCCGCCACCGACGCGATTTCTCATGCACTCGTTCGGTGGCTCCATCGAGACCGCCCGCAGGTTGATCCAGCTGGGTGCTTTCTTTTCATTCTCCGGCCACTTCCTCCATCCGCGGAAATCAGCCGTGCTTGATGTCTTTCGCCAACTTCCGCCCGACCGGATCCTGCTGGAAACCGACGCGCCAGACATGCTCCCGCCCGCGGAATTCATCACCCATCCCCTGCCGGGAAATCACAACCATCCGGCGAATTTACCCGCCATCGGCCACGCTCTTGCCGCTGCGCTAGGGATAGCGCCTGACATCTTCGCCAAACTAACCAATGATAATGCGGCGCGTTGCCTCAATACTTGACCGTTAGGAACCCGCCTTGATTTCGATCAGATACCCTTTCGCAAGTCCCTCAATCCCCACAACACACCAGCAGCCGCTGCGGCTTCTCCACGAAATTTGCGGGCACCATCCTTGCGCTTCGGCCCGAAACGCTCCCGTGCGCTGGTGAACGCCTCGTTCACAAAACTCCGGCTGCCGATCACCGCTCCGTCCGTGAAATACCGCACCCGGCAGCGCAGCATTTTCCCAATCGAAATTTCTCCGCAGCGGGTATTTTCCAAATCCACTTCCACTGGACTCATGCCCTTTCGTGTAATTTTCGTCTCGGTAGAGCCATCCCGGACCTGGCGGACTTCCAGCTTCTCCACCGCACCAGCCATCAGGATTTTCCGATACTCCCGCGACACGTCATTCGCCCACAACGCGGCGTCCGCCTCCACCTGCTGGTGCGCCCGCAGCGCTCGAACCAACCCGGCCCGCGCCTTTTTCCCATTCCCCCTCGCGCCGCCGCCAATCGCCTCGCCGTAACTGCTCCACCGATAGTCCGCCGGATCTGTTGCGATCCCCGCACGCACCGGATTCAGATCGATGTATGCAGCCACTGTCTTCGCCGCCGCGCCGTCCTCTACGATCACGCTTTTGAAGACGTCCTCCCACAGATTTCCCTGCCGGGAATGCATCCGGTTGAACCACTTGGTGAACCGCTGCATCAGGGTCTTCATAAATTCG